>CAIYOW010000129.1 GCA_903927955.1 uncultured Methylococcaceae bacterium
CATGGCCATTGCCGAAAAGGTTTCTGCATTAAAAACTGAAGCCTATTTCTGTGAGCGGCATTCTCGAGCAGATACCGATGCTTTTGATGTTTGGCTCAACGCCAGCCCTGATGCCCAACCGATGAATGGTGACGAGCTAATTTGAGCTGAATCGGCATTGATAAACTTTTCCGCTTATCAACCCCGATATTGTTCCATGCTTGCCAATTGCGCCATAGCGGCTTTGATAACCGCTTCGGCTTCTGGATTAAGGTCTTTGTTTGTATAGACTTTGTCCAGTAATCCTTCAGATACCAAGGCATCTTTTATCCAGCGCTTAGTAAACCGGTAATTACTGCTTATGCTGGCCACTTCGCCCGATAACGGGTCGCGCACAGTAGCTTTTGCCAAGGTTTGCGCTACTGGGGGCTTGACCGAAGAAGGGGCAGGGACGGGCGTTTTGGCTTTTGCTTTTGTGGGGCTCGGCTTTTTGGCTTTAACCATGGTGGCGGGTTGCTTGGGCTTTATTTGAGTTATCGCGGCAGCTATAGGTGCGGACGCTTGCACTATAGGTTCGGCTGTTTCGGGTTTGGCAGGCGGGGGAAATGATGAAGCGTTATTTTGAGAACTGTTGTAAACAGAATGTGCCACATAAGCCACAAATATAATCGACATTACAAATAATATTTCAGTCATCACTTCCCCTTAGCTCTTAAAGTCTAATAGTTGTTATTGGCGGCGCGGTGTTATTTCATAAGTTGTTTAATGATAACCCGAACTGAGGTTCTCGACGCAACAGTTTGTCATCCCGTCGTGTAATAACGGGTAGTGGTTGCGGCGTGACTGTTGATGTTTGATTGATCATTCAGGCAATCCCTGCCTGAATCCAGTTTACCGGAATGCAATGTCGTTTTAGACCAGTTTTAACTCAACCACTACCGTGCTTGGCAAAGCCGACACAATAGCCCTTAGTGCGTTGTCCGCCGATTCAGAATGAGTGAAAACCATCGCCACATCAGCATCTAAGGTGCTTATGACGCGCGGTTTTGTGCGGGCAAACCGGTTGGGTTTTGCCTTTGAATAATCAAAAGGGTATTCAGATTGCCTATCAGGGTCTAGTATCTTCTTTGGTTTTCATAGCCTTTTCGGTAAGCGACAAGAAAGGCGATCTTTTCGCTATTCACTGATGTTACCAAGACGGTTGGTTGGGCGTAGCCGAAGCCATGCACGGCTATATAGTCCGATGGGGCGTTATGATCAGTGCTAACTCCCTTCGGCTACGCTCAATGTCTGCTGCTCGCCTACGTTTTGCGGAGGCGTGGCGCAACATCACTTAGGCAACACGCTGTTTTGTCTGGGTTACCAAAGTGGGTCTGGATGAGGCAACGCGCACTCTACCGGTTTGTACGCCGCTTATTTTTCCAACAGCTCCAGCTTGCCTTCTTTGCCGTTCCATTCATCAGCATCCGGCAAGGCATCTTGCACATTGGTGATAATCGGCCAGTTCTTGGACAATTCGGCGTTTAGGGCGATGAAATTTTCTTGCCCTTCCGGCACTTCATCTTCGGCAAAAATGGCGTTGGCAGGGCATTCTGGCTCGCACAATGTGCAGTCGATACATTCATCCGGGTCAATGACCAAAAAGTTAGGGCCTTCGTGGAAGCAGTCCACCGGACACACGTCGACACAATCAGTAAATTTACATTTAATACAATTTTCAGTGACTACAAACGCCATAATTATTACCGGAAAGGTTTAAAAGAAATCAAAATCAGGGAAGCATCTTAGCAGAAAGGCGCATATTGATGAATAGCTATGCTTGCAATGGCATTAATAATTTAATTGCTGTTAGGCAACGGGCAAGCCGTGACTGGTCGCGGGCATGGCTCTCTTTCCATGGGAGGACTGGCTTCGACTACGTCCGGCCAAGGTATTTCGCCTTGCTCAACCTGCTTCTTCCTTGGCTTTTTTCAGGGCGGCGCGGGCTTCTTCTTGCAGGCGGCTGTCGGTATAGGTGATTGCCGAGGTGGGTGCAGCACTCAGGGCGCGGGTAAAATATTTTTCAGCTTCTTTAGGGCGGTCGTTGGACAATAAAAAATCGCCGTAAAAATAATTGCTGTCAATGCCATTGGGGTTGATTTTTAAGGCGGTTTCCAAGAGTGCTTCGGCTTTGCTGGTATCGCCAAAGGCTATCGGCCATTTGGGGGTTTTGTAATAAAGCGTACCTAAAGTGACCAGTGCGGAACCGTGCAGCACGTTGGGGTCAATGGCGATGGCTTTTTCCAATAAGTCACGGGCATTTTGTATGGCACCCAAAGCCGCTAACGGGTCAAGGTGTTCGGCTTGGGTGGCCAAAGTGACGGCTTGCCAATAAATAAGGGCGGGCTGGTTGGGGTGCTGTTCGGATAACGCAGTTACCGTTGCCAATAGTTTGCCGTAAGCCACCGACTGCTTGGGTTTGGCGGTATCATAATAAATTGCCGCCCAGCGTTGTTCGATGGCATTGATGGAGTCCGCTATTGTGCCTACAAAGGATTCTGCCCAACATGACCCACAAAAAAGTAGCAATAATGCAACAAAAGTTGTTTTTTTCATACAACTACTATAGTGCAAATCCAGTATGATTTCAACAAGTGCGATGCTGAAAATCAAATGCGGTTTAATGCCCAACACCCTAAAACAAGCAAATCCCGACCCTATCGGCACAGGGCGGCGGCAGGTTAAGGCTGTTCCCGCCATTGCGAATACGGATAGCGTATCAGGTTGTTGTTGTAATAGCGCAAATCATCGGTCACTTCTTGCCCTAGCCAAGGCGGTTTGGGAAAGTCTTCGCCCACTTCGGAAAGCTCTATTTCTGCCACCAGCAAACCTTTATTGTCGCCTTCAAATTCATCTATTTCCCAAATATAGCCTTGATAATTGACAAAATGGCGGGTTTTTTCAATCAGTGGGCGCTGGCACAGGTTGGCGATCATCTCATCGGCATCTTGCACGGGGATTTCGTATTCATATTCGTGGCGATGGGTGCCAATCACCGCGCTTTTGATATTCAACCAAGCTTGGCTGCCGCTTACCCTAATGCGTATTGAGGTGGTGGGCAGAGCACTCAGGTAGCCTTGCCGATAATGGCAAGAATGGCTGGCTTGCTCGCGCCAATCTGGGCTGGCAAGCAAAAATTTATGTTCTATTTCAACAGCCATAGCATTAATAGCATTAGTTGATGATGGGCAAAAAATGAGTATAAAAAAAAGCCGTAGTTAAGATGAGCCGTCATAACAACTTCACCAAAGCCGCCAATATACCGATTGACAGAGCCATAACCCCACCCATCTTAATAATCAAGCGTTGCTCAACCTGAATCAGATGAGCATCGACTTGTGCCAAGCGGGCATCTAAACGAGATTCCGTTTCGGATAACCGATGGTCAAGCGATTGGTTGGTCACTAATGTTTCTTGGGCATCCGCAATCACACGAACAACCACTTCTGCTTGTTCACGGGGAATGCCGGCAGCTTCGAGGCGTTGTACAAAATTCAGCGTATCAAAAGTGATCGTAGCCATGTCATTTCCTCGGCGGTTATTTTGTCCAGTTTATCAAGAGTGGCATGTGAATGGAACAGCGCCTCGCTTTGAACACTTAAGGCATTGATATAGTTAACGCCATCTGCTCGAAATCGGCACCCGCATGGGTAGCTATAAAATTATGCACTAATACACAAAAAACGGGCATAAAAAAACCGCATTTAAGCGGTTTTTTTATTGCTTCTTATGGAGGCTGCGTCCGGAGTCGAACCGGACTAGATGGCTTTGCAGGCCACTGCATAACCGCTTTGCTACGCAGCCTTTGTACTGAAAAATGTGTAGTGAAAAAAAAAGCCGCGATTATCGCGGCTTTTTTGTACTCGTTGGAGCGGGAAACGAGATTCGAACTCGCGACCCCAACCTTGGCAAGGTTGTGCTCTACCACTGAGCTATTCCCGCTTAATTGATTTGTTTATTTTAAGTATTTCTTATCAGGCGGTCAAGCTTTTTTTTCGGAACATTATTTACTGGACATCTATGCCCAAAGCCCAGCCGTCCCGGCCTTTGCAGTCGCCTTCATCCATTTGCACTTTAGCAAACGCATTTTTTTTGCCGTACATGTCTTGCAGAGCCAAAATAGTAACGGGTGTGCCTTGTGCAATATGTTGGCAAGAGCTGCTTCTGTCTGCTTCTTCGGTGTCGTCATAAGCTTCCATAGCACCAGGAACGGGTACTAAGCGCACAGTTGCCGCTGGATCGTAAGCATTGGCACTTTTTAAAACGTATTTTTGTCCCACCACCAAGTTTTTCATCACTGGCCCTTGCAGCTCACCTTTGTCACCGCCACCGCTGACCATCACAATAACCAGCAAAGCCACAACCCCACCTACCGCGCCAAAAAAAACTTTAGGATTTTTTTCTTTCAGCGCCAGCAGCGAAGACAGGAAATTTGCACCGGCGGTTTTGGCATCATTCGCAGGTGCGGCAGTTGCTGTAGCCGACACGGCTTCTTCAGTTTGGTTGCTGTTTTCTTCATTGCTCATCTTATGTCCTCACCATAAATAGTTTTAATTTTTATTGTTTCAAACTTTTCTTACCGGCAGGCCGTGCCGTACTCAATGGCAACAGGCCAAGCCTTTTGGGCTACATCATCTTGCGGTACTATTATTAAGCGGGCATTTTGTTATGACCCACCGAATTATTCAAGTTACCACGACTTAGAATCTTTTCAAGTATTTCATGCAATTTATGGCAATTTAATGGTTTGCCTATAAAAACCATATACAGGCAAGCTATAAGCGGCAAGTGCCGGGGGTGTTTTCAAGTTATGCCTAACAGCTTGAGTCAGCAAAGCCCCCATGGTTTATTGATGGTACAGTGATGCTTGCCAATAGCAACGAATGGAACGGAAACCGTCCGACAATAACACAATGCATTGAAAAATTTGGCGTCCCGAAGACGATTCGAACGTCCGACCTGTCCCTTAGGAGGGGACCGCTCTATCCTGCTGAGCTATCGGGACACATTGCAAAGGTTCATTCTACCACAAGTCATAACGACAAAAGCCCTGCATTTTGCTAGTCTGCCAGAGGCAAAGGCGGCCCATTAAGGGTAGATGACTTTAGGCTTGAAGTAAGCGGCTGGATATTTTGGGTCAGCCTCATCTTGTGCTGTTTCTGGCTCCGGGGAGGAACTGGCCTGTTTGTGTCCGGCTAGGTCTTGGTCGAAATAAACCACTTTGGGTTGGAAATGGGCGGCTGGATATTTTGCGTCGAATTCGCTGGCTGCTGCAACAGGCTCGGCACTGGCAGTGGCGTCCTTGTCGATATAAATTACGCTGGGTTCAAAATCGGCGGCGGGGTATTTTGCGTCTACGGCGGCTTGGGCGACCAAGGTTTGGGTCAGGGTGGCAATTGCCAAGCCAAAAATCAGAGTATTTTTCATTATTGTTGTTCCTCCTGAGGATGATTTAAGGTGTTGTTCATCGAGTAATCATAGGGATGGCTATTTTTAGCAAGGCCCAAGTGTCAAATAAGCGTCAAAACAGTGGCAAAGTATCGAATATTTTGCTTGATTTGGCAATTGCTTTCCTAGTCGGGAAGCGGGACACGCCCGCCTTAAAGCAAGTTTTTAATACCAGCGTGTTGGGTTAGCAAGTGCTGCCTAAAAGTTTCTATTTTTTCATCAAGATGGCGTTGGTTTCTGGGCAGGGTAACAGGGATTTCGCTAACAATTTGCATCGGAGCGGAAGACGTGAACACCAACCGGTCGGCAAGGGCAATCGCCTCGCGCAGGTCGTGGGTGACAAACAGCACGGTATGCGGGCGTTGTTGCCAGAGCGACAACAGCAATTCCCGCACCTGCCTCGCGGTCGGTGCGTCCAATGACACAAACGGCTCATCCATCAGCAACAGGTCCGGGGTCGCGGCAAAGGCGCGGATAATGGCGACTCGCCGACTCATGCCTAGCGACAAGCGTTCAGGATAGCTATGCCGGAACGCGGTCAATTGCATGGCGGCAAGCAGCGTGTCAATAACGTGCAAATCTGGCGTGTGCTGTGCGAGTTCAAGATTTTCTTGCACGGTACGCCACGGCAGCAAGCGCGGGTTTTGGAACACATAGCCGATCTTGGGTGCGCGCGCCGCCGGGCCGGTTTGAATGCTGCCTTGGTAATCAGGGTCAAGCCCCGCCAAAATATTCAGCAATGTGGTTTTGCCACAGCCCGACGGCCCCACCAAGCAGACAAATTCACCGGATTGTAGATGTAGGTTTAAATTGGCAATCGCTTGGTGTGCCAGGTTTGCCCCCGATGCGGGATAACTTTTGTCGGCGATATGCAGGTGTATAGGAGTCATCGGCGCCATTGTTGGGCGGTTTGCTCCAAAGGCTTAAGGATTAACTCCTCAATCAGTTGCATGACCACTATAAAGGCGATGGTATAGGCGAGGATGCTGGCGACGTCAAATAACTGAAAATACAAATGCAATTGGTAGCCCATGCCGTTACTACGCCCAAGCAGCTCGACAATCAGGATTATTTTCCAAATCAAAGCCAAACCGGCGCGCGTCGCGCTCATAACAAACGGGTACAGTTGTGGCCAGATGACATGGATTAAAGTTTTGCGGGCGCCAAATTGGTAGCAATGCGCCATCTCCAACAAGTCCTTGTCAAGCACCCGCGCACCTTCGCGGATAGTGACGATCACGTTCGGCAACTTATTGACAACCACGGCAAAAATAGCCGCTGATTCCACTAAGCCGAACCACACATAACATAAAATAATAGTGACCAGTGCCGGAACATTAAGCAGCATGACCAGCCAATGGCTGAAAAAAGCATCCGCCTTGGCATTGCGTCCCAGCAAGATACCCGCAGCGCAACCTAGCGGCATGGCAATGCTAAAACTAGCCACCAGCCTTAGTAGGGTCGCCCCCAAATGGTATGGCAATTGCCCCGACACCGTTTCCCGCCATAGCACTTGCGCCACTTGATACGGCGCGGGCAGGTTGCTGCTGTCCAACCATAAGGCCAGACCCTGCCAGAAGCCCAGCAATGTCAGCAACGAGGCGATGGGCAAAAGCTTCTGTAAACGGGCCATTAGATAGGGCGCACAATAAATTTTGGCAAAGGTATCATTAGGCTTGTCCAGCTAATCTTGGACAAAACCCCATAAGGAACAAAACAACATCGGCAGCCACTATTCCGCCGCCCAAAATGTGCCTGGTTGCAAGCTAGGGCTACCCGCCTCCGGCTGTTGACCCGACACACCCAGTAATGGGTACAGACGGGCGGCGGCTTGTTGCTCGCCTGCCCCCCAGCTTACCACAATGCCCTCACAATAGCGTTGCCGCAATATCTTGAGTATGGCAGGGTCGGTTTCTTTGGTTAATGGCTGAATGTTGTGCCAAGCGGCAGCGTCAGTACACAGTTGATTTTTAGCTAGGCTGCTTGCTTTAAAAAAGTCCGATAGCACGGCTTTATGGCTGTCTGCCCAGCTTTGCTTAAACACAAAGCCTAAGAACGGAATAGTCTCGGTTACGCCTATGGCTTTTAACAAGCCTTTTCCGTCAATAATTTGCCGATAACCTTGGGCTTCCAGCTTGGCGGCAAAATGCCAATAAGTAAGCACGGCATCAACGCGGCCTTGTTTGATTTGCTCGCTAATCAGCGGCGGGGCAGCAAAGGTTTTTTCAACACCCGAAGACAGATCGATGTGTTGCTGTTTGGCAGCCGCTTGTAACAGCAGCCAGTTTTTGTCCAATGCACCGCCAGCAATGCCCAAGCGCTTGCCCTTTAAGTCCGCAAGCGTATGGATAGGGCTGTCCGCCGCCACCATCAATGCCCCCGAAGCGCTTGAATAAGGGTAAAAACTGAGTGCCATGCCCGATTCCCGCATAGCCGAAACCCATAGCCAATCAGAAACAATAATGTCAACCGCCCCCGCTTGCAGAGCTATCTTGCCTGCTTCTGCATTGGCCAGCAGGTGGGGCTGTATCTGGAAACGGGTGCCGGGCGGTTGTTTTAGTTGGGACAGCTCCCATTCCAATGTGCCCAGCGCTTGAATGCCGATGCGTAACATCGGAGCAGTGTCCGCCATGCTGCAAAAAGAAAATAACCAGCAGATCAGTAAAGACAAGCAACTAGGTTTCATGTGTGGCCTTTGGCAGTGGGTGATAACAGGCTATTTTAGCTGTGTGGCACTGCTAAGGGCAATGTTTCTGATGCAGTGCGAAGCGCTAGGCAGCCAGACAAATCCAATGGCTTGTAAATTGTGCGAGTGCGTTCAGCTTGCGTTAAGAATGAAGGGCGCAAAATTCAAAAACAGACTGATTAGCTATGCATTGTACAAGTTTTGTATAGATATACCTTGACAAGGCGTGAGCGCATTGTTACACTAACCAGAAATAAATTATATACAGATTGGGTTTAAATGGCTGTCTGGACTAGCGGTCCAGAAAGCTTTGTATCGTGGTTCCAATGCCATTGACTATTGATGATGTCGGCAAGCCGGTTTCGTATTTGAGTGGTGGCTAAATTTTTTGGTGGTTTCTGTTTACGGGGATATAAGGAAATGGCTTATCTAACTGAATATTTTTCAAAGCAAAGCGTGGTAATTGCCGATAAAAACAGCAGCAATGTCAAAGCACTGGCTGTGCCAGCTGATGAGGTGGGGGCGGAAGTGCCCGAGCATGGCAATGTTCTGGTGGCGCGACAGCTTAGTGATGAAAGAGACCGACTAGTCCAGTCATTGTGTTGCTTCCCTATGGTTGCGTTATGGTTGATGAACGAGTATGACACGGGAGCTGATAGCGACGATGCGGACAGGGATAACGAAGCTGCGTTGCCATCAGACCAAGCCGCGATCCTGAACAGGATTAAAAAAAGCTATTTATTGGCCAGCCAAGAGTTGTCCAACAATGCCGCCAGCGACCCTGCTTATTTGGCTGCCAAGCACAACCTGAGCATTGCCATGCGCCAGTTTGCATTTGGTTTTGAAGACCTGACGCGCTTGGTTGAAGTGATCGTTTATGCCTACAAATACCGGGGGTTGTCGGTACAACCCGGGCACTTGGACTCGCCCAAGCAGCGCGACATCGTTTTCAAGAGGTTGGAAGGCTTGCATCGGCGTAACCGTTTGGCAGGTGCCAACCTGGCTGATTTGTTTAAATCTATTGATCTCAGTGGCCATGATGAGCAGTTCTTGTTTTTGTCCGGCATGGACATGCAAAAACATTTCATGGACATTGTGTTGGCGGAGCACCGTTGGCTAAGTTTACGCCAAGAGCTTGCCTCGGCTAACTCACGGCTGGTGATGTTCATTGCCAACCAATACAAGGCGGGGTTTTTAGATTTTGAAGACCTTGTCCAAGAAGGGCAGGCGGGGCTATTAAAGGCGGTTGACCGTTTTGACCACCGCATGGGCTTTCAGTTTTCCACTTATGCAGGCTATTGGATCAGGCAGGCCATTTCCAGAGCCTTGTCGCGATGCGAACGCGTGGTGCGGGTGCCTTGTGGGCAGGTTGCCAACATCAATAAAATTTACCGGCTAAGGGAGCAGTATATTTTAGAGCATGGCAGAGACCCATCAATGGAGCGTTTGGCGGAATATGCAAACATGAGTTGTGAAGAGGTTGATGCTTTACTGTCCATTTCGCAGACCTCGTTGTCGCTGGAAGCCGCTGATGATGATGGCGAAGCGGCATTTGCCCCGATTGATTTTCTGGAGCAAAAAGTATTTACGCCGGCCTTTAGGGAAATAGCCCAAACCGATCTGCAAAGACTATTGGGCGAGGCCATTGAAGGTTTGAATCCGCGCGAGGCACAGGTCATACGCGGGCATTTTGGGGTGGGCGCGGAGCATGAAAAAACTTTACAGGAAATAGGCGTTGAACTGAATTTGACCCGCGAACGCGTCCGGCAAATCCAAGTTATCGCGCTTAATAAGATAAAGCAAAACTTGGGTCAAGAACTAGCCAGTTTTTTATAGATACACCATCCCTGTTAAATGAATATTAAGATGTTGTTGTCATTGACCCAATTTCTGTTATTTTGGACATGACCAACAACAATATAAAAAGGGCGGCGGAGGCGTCGAATTTTGAGTGGTACAAATCGTTCTAAATTACCGCAACGCTAAATAAAAACGGCCGTGATGAATGGTCAGGAGATGAAAGCATGAAAAAAATAATATTGAACACATTGCTTTGGAGCATCGTGTTGACCGGTGCGTTTATGATATATAACAGGGTCAACATGGAACCTCCCATGCAGGATTCGCTGGCCTATTCCGAATTTATAGCCAAAGTCAAAAATGGCCAAGTATCGCGGGTGGAAATAAGCGGGCAATTAATAAAGATACGTACCAACGAAGGGCTTAATTTTGAGACTTTCAACCCCGGCGACCAGCATCTGATTGATGACTTGTTAGGGGCCAACGTACAAATCAGGACAGTGCCGCCTGTCCAACAATCCCTGTTCATGCAAGTCTTTATATCTTGGTTCCCTATGTTGTTGCTGATCGCGGTGTGGATAATCTACATGCGTAAAATGCAACAAGGTGGCATGGGCGGCAGCAACGGGTTTGGCAAAAGCAAAGCCAAAATGTTGGAAGAAGACAAAATGACCGTCAAATTTGCCGACGTGGCAGGTTGTGAAGAAGCCAAAGAAGAGGTTGAAGAGCTGGTGGACTTCTTGTCTGACCCGCTTAAATTCCAAAAACTGGGTGGCAAAATACCCCGTGGTATCCTCATGGTAGGCCCTCCAGGTACTGGTAAAACCTTGTTGGCTCGCGCCATTGCAGGAGAAGCCGGGGTCAAGTTTTTCACCATATCCGGTTCCGACTTTGTAGAAATGTTCGTGGGTGTCGGTGCTTCACGGGTTAGGGATATGTTCACCCAAGCTAAAGAACACGCCCCTTGCATTATATTCATCGACGAAATAGATGCGGTCGGTCGTCAGCGCGGCGGCGCCAACTTTGGTGGCGGCAACGACGAACGCGAGCAAACCCTGAACCAGTTGCTAGTTGAAATGGACGGTTTCAATGGTAATGAAGGCGTTATTGTGATTGCAGCGACCAACCGTGCCGACGTACTCGACAAAGCCTTGTTAAGGCCGGGCCGTTTCGACCGCCAAGTCAACGTAGGTTTGCCCGATGTGCGTGGTCGTGAACAGATACTTAACGTACATATCAAAAAAGTGCCCGTTGCCGCCGATGTTGAACTGAAATATATAGCCAGAGGCACCCCGGGCTTTTCCGGTGCTGAGTTAGCCAACGTGATCAACGAAGCCGCCTTGTTTGCCGCCCGTGCCAACAAAAAAGAAGTGTGCATGAGCGACCTTGAAAAAGCCAAAGATAAAATCTTGATGGGCGCTGAAAGGCACACTATGGTGATGAGCGAGGACGACAAATTGCTGACCGCCTACCACGAAGCGGGACATTGTATCGTCGGCCAGCTGTCACCTGATCATGACCCTGTCTATAAAGTCAGCATCATGCCAAGAGGCCGCGCATTAGGCATCACCATGTTCTTGCCCGAGCAAGACCAATACAGTGCCAGCAAACGCAAACTGGAAAGCCAAATTGCCAGCTTGTTTGGCGGGCGTATTGCCGAACTGATGATTTACGGCGGTGATCGTGTCACCACCGGCGCTTCCAACGACATCGAGCGCGCCACCGAACTGGCGCGGAACATGGTTACCCGCTGGGGCTTTTCGGACAAGTTAGGGCCATTGGTGTACGGCGAAGAAAATGGTCAACCCATGATGGGCTACCCTGGTTCACAAGGCAGCAAAGTATCCAGCAACGTTGCCCATCAGATTGATGAAGAAATCCGCGCTGTGATAGACCGCAACTACCAACGGGCAGAAGCCCTGTTGCAAGACAACATCAGCATTCTGCATAAAATGGCCGATGCGCTGATGAAATGGGAAACCATCGATAAAGATCAAATTGAAGATTTAATGGCGGGTAAAGACCCAATGCCGCCAATGGATGATGGCATTTTGCCCAGCAAGCCATTGGTTGTAGTAAAGCAGGAAAAAGTTGAAGTAAAAGAAATTAAAACCAACATCAACAAAAACAGGCCTGCTGGACAAGTTTGAGGTGCGCTCATTCAGGGGGGAAGTGCGGAATATCGCACTTCCCCTTTTTTTATGCCGATTAATAACTGATGTTACGCAACCCCATCCCAAAAAGCGTACCATTCCGTGCTGGAAAATGAAAAACAGAACGCTAAACCGACCACCTAAATCAGCAACCAAGGCTTCTCCGATTGGCTGAATAAACCTATTGCCGACTAAATATAGCAACACGCCACACAGGACAGCGGCAACATGGTTGCGCTGAGCCCCCCCACAATCCTTAGCGGGATAATTTATGCAAACCGTAGAAATCAGTGACCAAACCGCCCAACAATTACATGATTTGGCGGTGCAAGAGCGGTTGTCCGGCAGTAAACTAATCCAGCGGCTGGTAAAAAAATACCGCGATGAGTTCGTAAATTAAAAGTATTTTTCAAGCCTTATCTGTAATGGCGGTCGCGTGATTTTTGCCGCTTGTTGGGGCTGGGATGCCCCTAAACAAGCTTTCGCAAAAATAGCGACTCCCCCGCTGTGCTAAGTTTGGAAAATGAGAAAGCCAAAGGTACTTACTACTGTTGCTGCATACAGGGCTAAAGGATCAGGATGTCCGCTATTCAGAATGGAAAGATGTCGATTTCAAAAACGATTGCTTTATTGCCAGGGACACCAAAAACCATACCGATTTTACCGCCTATATTGCGCCACAAATCAAACCCTATTTCAGAGGCTTGCAAGCATTAACCGGCGATAACCGTTTTGTTTTCCCTGGCGATTCTAAAGATGGTGTGATGAATATACCTAGGAAACCTATTGCGGAAATTTGCAAGAAAACGGGCATTGAATTTTCAAGCCACGACCTAAAACGAACCTTTTTAACCATTGGCGAAGCGGCAATGATACCGTTCTCTTTATTAAAAGCGCTGGCAAACCACAAAACGGATAACGACGTGACTGGCGGCTACATCAACCCCGAAGCCAAAACGCTTAAGGCGGCAACGTGGAAAATTGCCGATTATATCCAGTCCCATGCGGCGGCAACCGGAGACAATGTTCATTTTTTGTTAAAAGCGAGTGGATAATAAGCAACAATACCAGATCAAAGATGCCATCGTATTGCTAGCCAAGCCACATTGAAAATAGCGATGAAATTGAATCACCAATGCACTTTGATGGGTAAAATCTATGGCGCACAGCTAAATCGTAAGTAGCCCCCGATTTTCTTGAAAGATACCCAGCGTTTCCTTGCTATGAGTTTTTCGTAGTTATGCTAAATTTTAAAACGACTCTGACTATAACCTGCAAAAGCTGTAATACCTGTAATAGCCCCCTTTGCCGACTATCAGGAATATTTTCTGAATGACGGTACGTTAGTGAAATGGACATTTAAAAAGGTTACGCGCTTGTCACGGTGGTCTAGTCGTTGAAGCTATCCAGATCAGGTTCTCATGCCAAAAGCGTATGTTTTTATGCTATCCTGTTTATGACTATAAGGATTTTAGGCGGAGATTACCCTTGACGTTAACCCTAAGAGATAGACTGAATCAATGCTGAAACAGGTTTTTGATAGAGAGCAACTTTCAAAAGCATTACATCATCAGATGTTTGGCAATGGGGTTTATTGTCTGGTTATGGCGATGTCGAAACAGCCGTAAATCACACCGTTCAATATTGGAAGACACATAACATTACTTTATCATCATTGGAGACAAGGACAGTAAAGAGCAAGCCAGTCTTTATCCCGGCAAAAATGGAAGATGATTTTGCAATCAAGCTACTGGATCGGTTTATTCGACGAATTTATAAGGTCAGACAGTCAGATCGCAATCGTATAGTCAGACAGCTAATAACGCTACTAAAAGATTCTGGCAACTATCATGTTCTTCGATTAGATGTTAAAGATTGTTACGAAACCATAAAGTTTGAATATCTTATCGATAAATTCGAAGATGAGCTGATTCTCTCCCCTGAATGTATCAAGCTACTTAATGGAATTCATAGTGATCTTTGCTGTAATCATGGTATGCATGGTTTGCCCAGAGGGTTGTCAATAAGCCCTACACTTGCAGAGCTTTATTTAGAATCGTTAGATAAGAAGGTGGCAACCCATCCTGACGTGATATATAGCGCAAGATATGTTGACGATATCATTGTTATAGCTCCAGCAGGTAAGGAAAGTGGCTTACAAACTTATGTTGAAGGCCTCATGAATGAAATGGGGCTCAGTCTCAATAAAAATCCTGATAAGTATTACAGTAAGCTTTCAAACTTAGCAGAGTTTGATTACCTGGGTTATTCGATCAAGGTTGAGCCTAAAAATAATAAGCCAAACCAAGTAACTTTGAAAATATCTCGATCAAAGTTAAATAAACTTAAATCTCGAATAGCAATTAGTTTTTGTGATCATAAAAAACAAAACAATATATCCCTTCTAAAAAGAAGGCTTGAATATCTTTGTATGCTGAAAAGAGTACGAAAGGGTAAAAACGGAGATTTGTTAGCAGGCCTTGCTCATAACTATCAGTATGTGACTGATGGTTTTGAGTGCTTAAAATCTCTTGATGGTTTTCTCTGTAAACAATTGGCCAACCCCCGATTTGGGCTCAATCAACAAGAACAAGACAAAATTAAAAAAGTATCAATATTTGGAAACGCAAGAAAACGGAATATAGGGAAATTTAGCAAGAAGCAAACAGTTCAAATAATGCGGGTTTGGCAAAATGCCTGATATTATTAAAGTAGACACTAATGACAAGTTAAGAACTTTGCTAACCGATGTTCTTCCCTATGAACTACCGTTATGGTTCTCTAACTTCACAATGTATCAACGGTTCAGTACACCAAAGCATGCTAATGCGTATAGGAATATTTCGGGGCTAGAATTTGAAAGTGAAACTGGTGTCTATATTCCTTTGGATTACCTTATAAGTAGAGGTGGTAACAATACATCACGCGCAATATCGATCATGCATCCAGCAGCTCAGCTAAAAGTTTGTGATTTTTATAATGAATACAATGATCTAATTGAATATTACTGTACAAAATCTAAATACTCTTTAAGACACCCTTATAGAAAATCTACTAAGTTTTATGGTAAAACCCAAGAAGGATCAAAGCTAATTGATGGCGTTGAAAGCGCAGACGAAGAACGAATTGTTTCAAGCTCATATTTTAAATACAAAAAGTATCCTTTTTTATATCGTTTTTTCGAGTCTTATGAGTATCACAAACTGGAAAAGCAGTTTCACAGCATGCTTCAGGTTGATATATCCAAGTGCTTTCCCAGTATCTATACCCATTCAATTGGTTGGGCTGTAAAAAATAAGCGATTGGCTAAAGCTAAGCCAAGGGCTCATGGAAATTTTGATGGAGAATTCGATAACTTAATGCAGCTCACAAATTATCGCGAGACTAATGGCATTATCGTAGGGCCTGAAGTAAGTCGGATTTTTGCAGAAATTATTTTACAGAAAATCGATTTAAACCTAGTCAATAAAATGATCAAAAATAATTATCAAATTTCGAAAGACTATGATTTTAGACGCTATGTAGATGATTATTTTGTTTTCTTTCGCTCTGAAGCAGTGAAAATAGCTTTCATAAAAGCACTAGCATCATGTCTATTGGAATATAAGATGTATTTGAATGAGGCGAAAACAACAATAGCATCAAGGCCTTTTGCAACTGACATATCTTTGGCTAAACATGCATTAAGCTATGCTGTAGGTGAATACTTCAATTCACGTTATAAGGGAAAAGACACAGATTTAGAATCCATTGCTCAACTAACAAAACCAAGTTCTAAAGCCAATAAGACAATTTCTGAAATCAAAATGGCTTTGGCTAATCATAAAGTTGAGTACAACTCAATTTCTAACTATTTGTTTAGTGCAATTACAAAGCGAATGCTTACGTACTTGTCAAAGGTAGCAGAAATTGATGCAAAAGAAGAATTTCACTTAAACTGGCTGTTAGTTGATTTAGATGTGCTGTTTTTTGTTCATGCAATGGATATTCGGATAAGACCAACAGATAGATTGGCGCGTTTAATTCACGATCTCCTTAAAAGAATTTCCGATTGGCCGGAAATCCATAAAGAAATAATTCACAAGAAAATTTTCGACCATGTTAAGCAAGCAATAAATATATTTATTAATCATGCAAATGACATGATTGGGCTTGAGACATTGAACTTATTGATTATCTTGACAATGCTACCATCAAAATATCAGCTGCCGGAGAATAAACTGAAAGAGTATTTTGGTAGCTTGGAGGAGCATTCGGAAACCAATGATTTCTATTTTCGTTGGATAACATTCATGCTATACATAGAGGGGAAACAAGAGTATAAGCAACTACGGGATGAGCTGATTAAAGCAGCTGATCATTACTTCTTGAATAGCGATGATATGTTTATATCATCCGAATACTTTATGTTCTATTTTGATTATCTGGCTTGTCCATACATCGATGAGCCAGTGAGAAAAAAGATGATAGAAGAAGTTAAAAAAATCACCTTAGATAGCAAACAAAATTCTGTACAATTCAACGTGAATACTCAAAGTCAAATAGTGCTTAATAAAGACTTTATTGTTAGCTGGAGGGATCCAGAATATTTAAAAAATAGCTTAGAGAAAAAAGAGTATATTTTTTCATACAACTAGTTTATGTCGGCTACCTCCGTAAGTTTCTGCACCCACTACGGTGTTTGTACGGGCTTTGGGAAACCTTAGCCACACACACGGTGGGAGGTAGGCGGCGCCCAATAATAGTGGCGAAAACCCTAAAACAGCCGCTTAATTGCGCCCTGCTGACAGGCCTTGTTAAGTCTTTTCTTTGCGGGCTTTAATCCATCTTTTCTAAAAAGATTGCAAGCTTACAGAGACATCCTTTCCTAAATACTAGCGCAGCGCTTAAGGTAGGTTTCTAAGTTAGCTTGGTATTAGTGGAACGATAGCGATAGGCGGCTCTTGGCCGATTTGTGCCACATAAACAAAAATAGTTCGCACCACAACTAACCCCATCCGCACTCAAACTCTCCGCCTGCTCCAATACCAGTTGCACGACTTCTTCCTGTTTTCCTGGCGGGTATTTGTATTTGCGTAGTATCCGTTTCACCATCAGCCGTAAGCTGGCCCTTACGCTTTCGCGCACCGACCAATCGACGCTGACATTTTTGCGTAAATTCTCAGCCAGTTCATGGGCGATTTTTTTCAGGGTTTCGTCGCCGAGTACACGGACGGATTCTTCGTTATTCGCCAACGCATGGTAAAAGGCCAGTTCATCATTGTTAAGCCCCAAGTCAGTGCCGCGCTCCGCTGCTTCCTTGAACTTTTTCGCCATCTGGATTAGCTCTTCAATCACTTGGGCGGTTTCAATGGAGCGGTTCTGGTAACGGAGGATGACATTGCTGAGCAATTCCGAGAATTTATGTTGCTGGACGATATTGCTGGCGAACCGGGCTTTTATTTCGCCTTCCAGCAAGCGTTCCAGCAATTCCACGGCAAGGTTGCGTTCAGGCAGGTTGCGGACGTCGTTGAGAAAATCTTGGTCAAGAATGCCGATATTGGGTTTATCCAAGCCAACGGCGTTGAAAATATCCACGACTTCTTCTGAGACGACCGCCGAGCCGATGATCTGGCGGATAGCCAGCTCGCGTTCTTCATTGGCTTTCTTTTTGCCGCTGATTTCTTTCTTAGTCAGCAACACCTTAACGGCTTGGAAAAAAGCCACTTCTTCCCGCTCAGCCTTGGCTTCATCCAAGGTGCAGCATAACATGAAGGCTTTGGACATCGCCAAGGCGGTATCGCAAAAACGTTTTTTGCCCTCTTTGATGCCCAGCACATGGTTGGCGGGTTTCGACTTGCACGGGTTGTTCGCGCAATAATCCTGTGCCAAGGAAAATACGCCGAACAACTGCCCGTCCAAATCGTTGCGGTCGGTAATGACCACAATCGTCGGGTTTTCCATTTCCGGTTCGCGCATCACGCGGGCGGCAAAGCAGGTCATGGTGATGCTCTTGCCCGAACCTTGGGTATGCCAGACCACGCCGCCTTTGTGCGAACCGCCCGGACGCGAGGCCGCAATCACTTGGGCAATCGCAGTCCGCACCGCATGGAACTGATGATACCCAGCGATTTTCTTAACTAACGTGCCGTCATCTTCAAACAACACAAAATAACGCAGGAAATCCAACAGATAAACCGGAGCCAATACCCCACGCACCAGCGTTTCCAATTCATTAAACTGCCCCAGCGGACAATGGTAACGCCGTCTATGGTGCGCCGCGCCATAAAACGCCCAGTATCCGCCGACAACGAACCCATCCGCGCTTCCGTACCGTCCGAAATCACCAGCACTTCGTTATACTCGAAGACATCAGGGATTTGCTCTTTATAGGTTTGCAGTTGGTCAAACGCTTTCCAAATATCGGCGTTCTCATCAGCCGGATTTTTCAGCTCCAGCAACACCAAGGGCAAGCCGTTTAAAAATAAGATAATGTCAGGGCGGCGGGAATATTTTGCCCCTTTGATGGCAAACTGGTTGATTAACAGACCACGACCCGCAACCGCTGGCATAGGCTATCAACCCTGTTAACAACTTGTGGGTAACCCGACCCCGCAAAAATGCCCGCCACCTATCCACAGCTTGCCCACAGCCTTAACCAGAGCTTTGCCCACAGCTTGCATCATGCAACTGACCGCGCCCCCCTAGCCAGCCGTTTCGCCCAGACCAGCGCCCAGACCAAAACGGCAATCCTTGCATCACAGGCATAAAAAAAGCCCTAGAAAAAACCTAAGGCTTTGATTTACTTGGCTCCCCCGGACGGGCTCGAACCGCCGACCTAGTGATTAACAGTCACCCGCTCTACCGACTGAGCTACAGGGGATTAAACTTTCTAATTGGCGCGCCCGGAGAGATTCGAACTCCCGACCGATCGGTTCGTAGCCGATTACTCTATCCAGCTGAGCTACGGGCGCTTAATTTAGCCAAACATTGTATTTTTTTTGTTTTACTCTGTCAATGTTTATTTTTAAATAAAGACCCAAATTTGAAATATGGCGTTGAAAAAAGTTTTCCACGCCTAATCGAGGCTTAATCTATAATTATTGTATATCATGGTTTCCAATTTGTACAGATGTTATGTTTTTATTGCCCATTACATTGAATAAGCCCATCATCTTAGCAAAAGGTGTTTTTATCCGTTCATTACAGGGACGGGGGCGGGATGCCGCTGATTTTATATGCTCCTTTGCCCCATAACAGTCCTGTTGTCAGGCCGTTAGCCCCGTATATTCCTCTTTAAATCCTGCCATTTTAACGCCATAGCAGTTTTGCCGTTGGCGGATATCAACAGCCCAGCGTTGGTGGGTGGCCACTTCGCACATGGCACCGTGCATTTTGAACACGGCAGGCGCATCCTTGGCACATAGGCTAGCTGCCATTTGGGCATCGTCGCTATCGACCGCGTAAGCCGCTTCAATAAACGGCACTTGGCTGGGGTGAATAGCAGTTTTGCCAGTTAGCCCGTAGGCCAAATCCTGTCGGATTTCTTTATGCAAGGTGGCGGTATCGTCCAAGTATTCAAACACCGGTGCCGCCAAAGCAAAGCCATACGGCCGGAATATTGCCAACAATTGCGCGATCACCGGCCCCAAGGGTGTTTCATACAAGGTCATGCCCCGCGGCCGTCTAATACCCAGCAGATTCATCAAGTCATTACCGCCAATGCGTAACAAGGTGATGCGCGGCAAAATGCTAGCTTGCAAAAATGCCCCACGCAATTCACACATCGCGCCATAATCAAACACTTCTTGGGTTTCCAAGGTGGGCATAATCTTAAACGGAGTGCCGCTTAACTGGTCAAAATAGGCGTTAAAATTGGCCAAGGTCAGTTTTGGCAAGACAAAGCCATCAATGTTGCCGATAGCCGGTTTGGCCAGCAATCGCGCCAAAATATCGGGGTTGCGGGCCCGGATAAATCGGTATTTGCCGGAGACAGGCCGAAAATTTTGCATACATAAGTCCAAATGGCGCAAGCTGCTGTCCACTTCGTCATGGCTGACGGCATCCTCGGTACAAAAAATCATCGACCGCAAAAACGGCAATTTGTCGCCATTGGCGCAGTCAATCAGGTCAAGGCGATGGGCGGGCATGTACAGTGGCGCGCCCAGTTGCCACGGCGAAAAGTCCGCAGTTGGCGTGGCGGGAAAAAGTGTCATAAGGGAATCTCTTTAATTAAGGCGACCGCCCGATAAGGCAAATCACCAATGATAGTTATGGGGATGGCTTTGGCTTCTGCCAACCACCGCAAGTGTCGGGTGGCTTCGGCATCGGCATCTTGCAACAGCAATAGCCGTGCTTCGCGGCGCAACAGCACACGGGTTGATTCACCAATGCCGGGCTTTATGTAATGGGGATGTTTGACGCCATAACGCTCAATAAGAGCGTCCAGCCATTTTGCTGAGGTGTCCCGTAATTGCGCGGCAGAGGATTTATGGGCAACCGCTGTCGGGTGTTGCCAAGCGTACTGAATGTGTGCCAATAAGGCGTCAATAAAATAACGGGACACGTCGTAAGGTGCCAAGTGTCGGTAAAAAACGCAGCCGTGAAAATCACCGGCTTGGGCATTATCCTTATTATAAACCGAACGGCTGACCAAGCCAGACACGGTGGCATTTAAAATGCACGAGGGTATCAGGTAATCGTCATTGGATGCTGCCACTTTGGCGCTGCCCGATAAATCTGTCAATACATACAATTCGGCAGCAATGGCGACACCGTCCGAATCCGCAAATGCCGCCAAACTACTTGCCAATTGCCGCGCTATCACTCCTTTGCCCGTCCAGCCATCCACAAAAACTAAGGTTTCTGGGCGGTGCTGCTGCAAGATATAACGCAATGCGTTATAGTCCAGACCCACATCACGGACAATCGACACAGAATAGTGGCTGACATCCTGTTGAAAATAGCGTTTCAATACCTGCTTAAGCAACACGCCAACCGGCGTACCCGCGCGCGCCAAAGATACCAGGGTAATACCTTGCGGGCGGGTAGCGACAATCTGTGCCGCCAACGCCAGTATATGCCCAGCCATACGCGGGCCGTTTGCCGCCAACGCTTGGTGGAATAAGTCGGTATACGCCTCGGCTGGCGCTTGTTCATGGGTCAATAGTTGCGAATAATGGCTCTGACCGGATTGGATTAGGATTTCCTTGTCTGTAATTGGGGTGTCCGGCAACTGCAACGGGGTCAATAAAAAATTCACCTCATCGACGGCGTAACTGCCGCTGAACGCAGCTCTTGTGGTCATTGGCGGGCCATTAAGCGTTGGTGCAATTGGGTGTTTTTAGGGATTAATGCGTAGTCGCACAAAGCCATAAACGGCGCGTCGGTATGGCTATCACCTGCTGCAAAGGTGAACAGCTCGGGATGTTGCTGCCGGTAACGCGCCAATAGGTGGCTCACAGCCCGTTCTTTATTGATAATGGCTGGTAGCACGGCAAGGTTATTGCCGTTCAGATGCCAATACAGGCTGCCATCTTGCAGGTGCGGATGGTACTTGATCAGTTTGTCCAGCACTATCCGCAAAGCGGCTTCTTTACCTTCGCTGTGCTTGATCACGCCGTACCAAGTAATACCAAACTCATTGACCAAGCGCGGGTTATAACCTTGATCGCGCAAGGCAGGGGTGTCAATGGTTTGCCAAACTGCCAATAATTTTTGCTGGTAGGCGGGTAGTTCCGCTTGCATTTGCGCCAGCCACTGGGGGTCTGCTTGACCTTGCTGGTCCAAAATGACCGCGCCGTGGATAATAACGGCTTCTTCAGCAAAGGGCAGTTGCACCCGCGCAAATTCACCGGCATCCCGTCCTGTCACCGGTACTATTTTAAAATCTTGGGCAAACCAATCCCACAGCCATTGTTGTTGGTAGGTGGCGTAAGAGTTGGCGGAGCCATCCGCCAGCATGGCCCGGACTTGTAGCCGTGGGTCGCTGGCATCGGGGCATTTTCTTAAGGTTTGGAACAGGGTGTCGTCAAGGTCTAAAAAAATGTAGCGTTGCATGATGGTTGTCTTGGCAAAGTTCAAATTTCGCGCTAATCGCCTGCCAATCGTGCAAAAGTGACAATAGTGGCGGGCATAGCGGTGTTTCGTGGCAAATGATGATCTGGCGGTATTGTTCCGGCGCCATGTTATAAATAAAGTTGGCGATGCCATCCTCGTAATTGTCTTCAAATTGGCATACCGAAGCGATATCATTGCCGATATGTATGGGCGATCGGGTGGTGCTTTGCACTTTTACATTAACGCCGTGTTTTGTCAAAATAGCACCCAACAAGAAAGCCGGGGCGTTACATTCGCCCGTGCCCAGCACTAGCACTGGACGCGGGTCTGGATGGTCTAAATCAGAGTTATTCAAACCGGCGCTAATCTGGCTTAACCGAGCCAGCATATCTTCGCTTAAAGTGATCGGCGCGCGGATACCTAAGCGTCCTGGCCAAGCAAGCAAATGCCTTTTACAGGCATTGTTACTGGAAACATTGACGGAAATATTGTCCAATGCGGTATTTTCGGCACTGTCAAAAGCCAACCAGCCTTCCCTTAGACAAACCCATTCCACGGCTATATTGGCTCCCTGTTGTACACGCTGGCGGTCATCGGCACTGGCAAAATTGACCAAGCTGACAATCAGCACCCGCTGTAAATGCGGGTTAACCGCTTGGTAGGCATTAATCAAGCGTAAAAATGTCCGCCCCGTGCTAATTTCGTCATCAATCAGAACCAAGGTTTGCGCGCTTAAAAAAGTTAGCCGTTCTGGCTCATGCTCAGGATAATACAGAAAAAAGTCAGTCGCATGACTATGGGCCTCATCAAAAGCCAGCCGTTGTAAGCCTGCCAAATGGTAACGTGTGGTTTGCATAAACAGGCTGTTGTCCAAGCCTTCGCCATAAGCAGCGGAAAACACGCCATAACCCAAACCGGTCGCTGTCTCCGCCATGCCTATCCACAGCGAGGGCCCACTGATGCCGCACTGTAAGGCTTGCCGCGCCAATGCCCGATAAGACCAAGCCATTAATTTGGGCGACACCGGATAATGCTTGCCCAGCACTTTGCTGACCAACAAAAATTTGCGTTTGCTGCTGATACGGGCAGCAAAGCCCAGCAACCGGCGTAGCGGGATTTTGCCTGGGTTTAAATGGATGTGCAGCTTCCCAGTGGCTAGAGTGATAGTATGTGCTTGGAGCATAATAATTGCTTGATGCGCTGGAGTTGAAAGGGACTGCTAGGGGCAAGGCGTTCTGTTTACGGTTACCAAAGCGGCTGCTGCTGAATTTAAATGCACACTAGCGGTCAAGATGCCGACATTTGACCTGTATTTTGGGGCGTAATGGGTAACAGCTTATACACCATACCAATACTTATTGCGCGTAATATACCCAAGTTAGCTTGTTTACAACACCCAAACATCCGTTATATTGTCTATTATGCTTGCGGACAAACTTTTTATGGCGTGTAGCTATCCAACTAAATTAAACTTTTTATTCTTGGGTCAGATAATGGCAAATGATTCAAAGCCGATGGAGGCGGACTTGCGGCTAACCGCCCAGGCTTCCCAATGGCTAATTGGCATCACCTTGCTGGCCCATCTGCTGGCATTGCTGGCCTGCGCGGCCAATGCCTTGCCCTTAGCCGTTAAGATAGTAATGGTGTCTACCGTTGCTGGCAATGGCTGGGCTGTGGTCAGGTATTTGCAAGCCCAACAGCTCGCCATCACACATAGCACCCGTTCCGGCTGGGCTGTCAACGGGCAAGCCGTCACTGTGTTGGCAGCCACTACGGTGAGCCAGTTTGCCATTTTTTTGCAGTTTGCCGTACAAAATAATAAACGTGCTGCCCGCCATTCTGCCATTATTTGCGGTGACGCGCTGGACAAGGATGATTTCCGCCAATTGTTGGCCCGCTTAAAAACCACTGTCCCTGAGCAAGGCAGTACGTTTACCTGATCCACATTTAAGCGCCCTGAGCGTAGCCAGGGAGCTGTTACCAATCAAGATGACGAAGAAGCAATGGCACTGATTCGCGTAGGCTTTGGCCGTGCTCAGCCAGCATGTTTCGGTAACGCAGGACAACATGCTGCCTTTTCGTAGATAATCATTTGTATTGGCTTATAATTGCAGTTATCTTAAGCAACAATTTAAAAAAAATAATATTTAAGGAGAAATAGGATGTCTAAAGGTCAAAATTTACAGGACAACTTTCTAAATTCGCTTAGAAAAGAACATACCCCTGTGTCCATCTTTCTTGTCAACGGTATTAAGCTACAAGGAAAAGTGGATTCCTTCGACCAATATGTGATCATGCTTAAAAATACCGTCAGCCAGATGGTTTATAAGCACGCCATTTCCACTATCGTGCCCAGCAAGGCAGTCAAAATAACCCGTGATGAAGAGGCCAGCATTGAAGAGTAAGCAGAGCAAGTTGCATAACCCACCAATGCCCACCTCGTATCCCTATCGCCTGATGATTCTGCCGAAAGATTGTTTATTGGCTGGAGGAATGGGCATTGTTTGACCGCCCAGGCTCCTCTGGTGAACGTGCCGTTTTGGTGCATATCACCTTCCGCCACGACCAAGAAGACCTTGCAGAACTCAAGGAGCTAGCCAAATCGGCAGGCACCGATCCCATCGAGGTTATCACCGGCAGCCGAAAGGCTCCGGATTCCAAATATTTTATCGGCACTGGCAAGCTGGAAGAACTAAAGGCTGCCGTGGCCCACCAGTCAGCCGACGTAGTGCTGTTCAACCACTCACTAAGCCCCAGCCAAGAGCGCAACTTGGAGACTTTTCTCGGCGTGCGCGTGGTTGACCGCAATGGGCTGATTTTGGATATATTTGCCCAGCGCGCCCAGTCCTTTGAAGGTAAGCTGCAAGTCGAACTGGCACAGTTAAAACACCTGTCAACACGGCTGGTGCGTGGCTGGACGCATTTGGAAAGGCAAAAAGGCGGCATTGGCTTGCGTGGCCCAGGCGAGACCCAGTTGGAAACAGACCGGCGCTTGCTGGCATTACGCATCAAACAAATCCAGCAGCGGTTAGCTAAAGTGGACAAGCAACGCCACCAAAGCCGCAGCAAACGCAAAAAAGCGGACATTGCCACGGTGTCGTTAGTGGGTTATACCAATGCCGGAAAATCGACCTTGTTCAATCAACTGACCGGCGCGGACATTTATACCGCCGACCAATTATTCGCCACCTTAGACCCTACCTTACGCAACTGCCAGCTTTCTGAAAACAACGATATTGTGTTAGCGGATACGGTGGGCTTTATCCGCCATTTGCCGCATGAATTGGTGGCGGCGTTTAAATCCACCTTGCAAGAAGCCAGTGACGCTGATTTATTGCTGCATGTGGTGGATGCCCATAGCGATGAGCGTGACGAGATTATGGTGCAAGTCAACCACGTATTGGATGACATTGATGCCGGCCAGATCAGGCAGCTTGAGGTGTTCAACAAAATCGACCTGCTCGACAATATTCCGGCGCACATAGACCGTGACGACCAAGGCAAGCCAGTTCGTGTCTGGCTGTCTGCGGCTAGCGGTGAAGGTATAGGGTTGCTTAAGCAAGCTCTGGCAGAACTGTTCGCATCCAACAGCAAAGTGAAAAAACACTGTTATTTGTCCGCCGACCAAGCGGATATCCGCGCCAAATTATTTTCTTGCGCAAAAATAATAGACGAGCATATTGACGACCAAGGCGGCTGCGAATTGGTCATTGAAATAGATGTCAAGCATTTGGGGCTATTAAAGACGGTCACAACTGAAGCAGCGGCTTGATTCACGGGTTTTACCACAGCCGATTGCGTCTGTTTTCCGTAAACTGCGTAGAATCTTTTTTATTTACGATAGAATAGCGGCAATAACAAAGTTAGCGGCACACTTTACATAAGTGCCAACGCTGTCCCGTCAGGGAAAATAATAATCATCCAATTTATCCAATACGGAGAGCAACTATGTCGTGGAACGAGCCAGGCGGCGATAAGAATGACCCTTGGAGTGGGCGAGGAGACCAAAACGGGCCTCCTGACCTTGATGAAGCCATTAAATCATTGCAGGAAAAATTCACCAAATTATTCGGTGGCGGGGGTGGCGGCGGCGATAACAACAGCACCGGCACTGGGCCGTCATTTGGCAACCCCATAGTTGGCCTGGGCTATATTGCGGCGGGGGCGCTGGTGCTATGGGGCTTTAGTGGTTTTTATATCGTCGATGAAGGCAATAATGGTGTCGAAACCCGCTTTGGCTCTTATATTAACACCACCCAGTCGGGTCTGAACTGGCATTTGCCAGCACCGATAGAAAGCGTGGAAGTGGTCAATGTCAAGCAAAACCGCTCCATTGAAGTGGGCTACCGCAGTGGTAGCGAACAAGCCGTAGGCTCAGTGTTGAACGAAGCTTTAATGCTCACTAAAGACGAAAACTACGTTGACATCCGTTTGGCAGTGCAATACGAAGTGAAAGATGCCCGCCAATTCTTGTTCAATATCGTCAATCCTGCCGCCACCTTAAAGCAAGTCACCGAAAGTGCTCAGCGCGGGGTGATTGGTGGTAACACCATGGATTATGTGCTGACCGAAGGCCGTGGCGAGATTGTCGCGCAGATCAAAAAAGAAATTCAGGAGGTGATGGATAGTTACCAGTCAGGCATACATATCACCAGCGTAAACCTGCAAGATGCCCAGCCGCCTGAACAGGTACAAAACGCATTTGCCGATGCCATTAAAGCCCGCGAAGACCAGCAACGGCTGATCAACGAAGCGGAAGCCTATTCCAATGATGTAGTGCCTAAAGCCCGTGGTGCAGCCGCGAGAAAAATCCAAGAAGCTGAAGGCTATAAAGAACAAGTCATTGCCCAAGCCGAAGGTGAAACCAGCCGTTTCAGCAAGTTGCTGGCCGAATACAGCAAAGCCCCAGCGGTGACCCGCAAACGGATTTATATCGAAGCTATGGAGTCGGTGTTATCAGATGCCAATACACTAATGATAGACGTAAAAAGTGGCAACAATTTATTGTATCTGCCCTTGGATAAACTGATGCAACCCACCAGTCCTGCCGCCATGCCATCATTGGGTGGCTCAGCGACCGGCAGCGCCGAGCCGCAAAACGCCATTCAGCAACCGCCGCAAAACGCCGCCCAGCGGTTTATTGCGGAAGATCATGTGGACCATTCAGCCCTTCGTGGGCGCGATGCAAGGGGACGCCAATAATGTCAATCATGCAAAATAAAACACTACTGGCCATCATTTTTTTGGTGCTGTTGCTGCTTGCCAACTTGTCTTTTTTTACGGTGCAGCAAACCGAAAAAGCCATTAAGTTCCGCTTCGGCGAAATTGTCAAAGCGGATTATGAACCTGGCCTGCATATCAAATGGCCCATCATCAACAACGTCAAGCTGTTCGATGCCCGCATCCAAACCATGTCCTCCCGTCCGGAACGTTTTTTGACCGCCGAAAAGAAAAATGTGGTGGTTGATTCGTTTGTAAAATGGCGTATAGGCGATGTCACCAAATTTTACACCGTGGTGTCGGGTTCTATCGACCAGGCCAATATGCGTCTCGATCAAATCATTAAAGATGCGTTCCGTGGCGAATTCAGCAAACGCAATATCAAACAACTGGTTTCCACTGACCGTAGCGTCATACGTGAAATCTTAATCAAAAACTCCAAGATTGCCGCCGCAGAATTGGGCATGGAAATTATTGACGTGCAAGTGATGCGAATCGACTTGCCCGAAGAAGTCAGTAGTTCCGTGTTCCGCCGCATGGAAGCAGAACGCGAACGGGTTGCCCGTGAATTCCGCTCGCAGGGCGCAGAAGCGGCAGAACGTATCCGTGCCGATGCCGATCGCCAACGGGTCATCACCCTTGCCAACGCCTATCGCGATGCCGAAATAATGCGTGGCGAAGGCGATGCCAGAGCCGCTGAAATTTATGCCCAAGCTTATGGGCAAGACACTGAGTTTTTTACCTTTTACCGTAGCCTGAACGCGTATAAAAAGACCTTCTCAAACGGCAACACGCTGGTACTTGACCCGCAGTCGGACTTTTTTCAATATTTTAAGAAACAGACCCCGTAAATTAAGGTATTATTTATAGCTTTATAACCCTGCAAAACGCTCCATTCTGGGGCGTTTTGTTTGAGTGGGACTCTGTTAAACATGCAACAAACAAACGCTTGGCTTTTACCAGACGGCATTGAAGAAATATTACCCGCACCCACCCGGCATTTGGAAGGTTTACGTAGCCGATTGCTAAGCCTTTTTTCCTGTTGGGGTTATGACTTGGTCATCCCCCCGTTTATTGACTATTTGGATTCCTTATTGACCGGCTCAGGGCATGACTTGGCTCTACAAACCTTCACCTTAACCGATCAGGTCACCGGTAAGTTGCTTGGGGTTAGGGCGGATATGACCCCGCAAGTCGCGCGTATCGATGCCCACACCCTTAAATCGGATCACCCTAACCGCCTTTGCTACGTTGGTACTATCCTGCACACCCGTGGCGATGCTTTGGAAAAAACCCGTAGTCCCATGCAAATTGGCGCGGAACTTTACGGGCACGCCGGACAAGAAAGCGATAGCGAAGTCATCCGACTGATGTTGGAAATGCTCGCCACAGCAGGTCTGGTGGATGTGCATTTGGATTTGGGCCATGTCGGCATATACCGCGCACTGTGCCAACAAGCGGGACTGACCTGCCAGCAAGAAACCCAGTTGTTCGATGTGTTGCAACGCAAAGCACGCCCAGAATTAGCGGAACTGATCGCCAACTTGGCGATAGATGGCGCACTAAAAAACATCTTGCTCAAACTGCCGGAATTGAATGGCGGCTTGGACACTTTGGACAAAGCCCAAGCACTGTTTATCGATGCCAACAGTGCTGCTCGGCAAGCATTGCACGACTTACAAGCCATTGCCGAAAACCTGACCCGCAGCTATCCTCATCTGCCCATTAGCTGTGATTTGGCGGAGCTACGCGGTTACCATTACCATACCGGCGTGGTATTTGCCGCTTTCGTGCCGGGTGTCGGCCGCGAAATAGCCCGTGGCGGACGTTATGACAACATTGGCGCAGTGTTCGGCAGGGCGCGTCCGGCTACGGGCTTTAGTGCGGACTTAAAAGTGCTGTCTTCGCTCACCTTGCAAACTCAGTCACTTGCCGCACCGCCGCGTATTTTTGCGCCGTATCAGCAAGGCAACGGCTTGGAACAGGCCATCCGCGACTTGCGCGCCCAAGGCCATAGCGTTTTGCAACAATTACCGGGGCAAACCGGTGATGCCCAAACCCTCGGCTGCAGCGCCGTTTTAGAACAAGACCATGCCAACTGGGTGGTCAAGCCATTAACAATTTTGGAATAATTATGGGAAAGAATGTAGTCGTCATCGGCACCCAATGGGGAGACGAAGGTAAAGGCAAGCTGGTCGATATTTTGACCGGACAGGCGCAAGCAGTGGTGCGTTTCCAAGGCGGTCATAACGCCGGGCATACCTTGGTCATCAATGGCAAAAAAACCGTATTGCACCTGATACCATCGGGCATATTGCGCGAAGACGTGCAGTGCATGATTGGTAATGGCGTAGTACTGTCGCCCGCCGCACTCATCGAAGAAATTGAGTTTCTGGAACAGGCCGGCATCCCTGTTCGGGGGCGGCTATCCATCAGTGAAGCCTGTGCCCTGATTTTGCCGATTCATATCGCGGTTGACCAAGCCCGTGAAAAAGCGCGTGGCAGCAAAGCTATTGGCACCACCGGACGTGGCATTGGCCCTGCTTATGAAGACAAAGCGGGGCGCCGTGGCTTACGCGCCGGTGACTTGTCCGACCCTGTGGCGTTTGCCGAAAAGCTTAAGGATTTGCTGGATTACCATAATTTTATGTTAATCCACTATTATCAAGCCGAACCGGTCGATTACCAAAGAACCGTGGATGATGCCTTGCGTTTGGGCGAACAAATTAAGCCCATGCTGGCGGATGTCAGTGAACTGCTGTACCAACACCAAGCCGACGGCGACAACCTGCTGTTTGAAGGGGCACAAGGCGCATTGCTCGATTTAGACCATGGCACTTACCCTTATGTCACCTCGTCCAACACCACCGCCGGTGGTGCAGCAACCGGCACTGGCTTAGGGCCACTGGACATTGATTATGTGCTTGGCATCACCAAAGCCTATTCCACCCGTGTAGGCAATGGCCCATTCCCCACCGAGCTGCATGACGAAAAAGGCGAGTACCTCTGTGCCAAAGGCTTTGAATATGGCGCCACCACCGGACGCAAGCGCCGCACTGGCTGGTTTGATGCGGTGGCGATGCGTAAATCGGCCAAACTGAACAGCCTAAGCGGCATTTGCTTGACCAAACTGGATGTGTTGGACGGCTTGGAAACCATTGGCATTTGCAATGCTTACCGACTGCATGGCGAAATTATCCAAACCGCACCGTTAGGTGCCGACCAATACCAACAATGCCACGCCATTATTGAAGAAATGCCTGGCTGGACAGGCACTACTGCCGGACTGACCCAGTTTGATGAGCTACCCGAAAACGCCAAAGCCTATATCAAACGCATAGAAGAGTTGGTCGGCGTTAAAGTGACTATCTTATCCACCGGACCGGATCGGGAAGAAACCATTATCCTCGAAAACCCATTTGCCTGAACGGAAAGCATTGTTAATTTAATACTAAATTAACAATGCCATTGGCTGCGGATTGTTCCGCACTGATAAAAACACCCCGCCAGAAAAGCTTAACGCACCGCTCCCGAAAAAGCACTATTCAAGTCAGCAACGCCACTGGCGGGCAATTGCACGGTCAAGCGGATTTGTTCGGCAAACTCCTGCCGTATTATGATGCCGTGCAGTTTTTTCAGTTGGTATTCAAACAGCTGCATTTGTGCATAATCCAGCGTCACGTTGAGGGTTGCCATTTCGATATACGGGTAAAGCGTCGCTGCATCTAGTGCTTGTTTGGCGGTATTGCTGTAAGCCCGCGTCAATCCACCAGCACCCAACTTAATGCCGCCATAATAGCGGATGACCAACACCAACACATTAATGATGTCATGGCCTTCCAAGTGCTGGTAAATGGGCTTGCCTGCCGTGCCGGTCGGCTCGCCTGCATCATGGAAGCGGTAAACGATACCCTGCGCAGTTTTAAGCCGATAGGCAAAGGCTATATGGGTGGCGTTGGGATGTTTCTCGTGCTGTTGCTTAAGATTGTGCAAGACTTCGCGTTCATCGGCGCAAGGCATAATAATGCCGATGAAACGCGATTTTTTAATCAATGCCTCTATGGTTTGGCAAGTTTTAACAAGGTTCATGCCTGTTTTTCGCGGTATGGGCTACGGGTTTACCTGCCTCGCCTGAAAAACCAATTACCGCTTAAGCCACCGCTTTTTTAATCCGCTCCAAGGCGTTCTGCAAATTGACCATGCTGGTGGCAATGGATATGCGCACATGGCCTTCACAGCCAAAAGCAGAACCCGGCACCAAAGCCACACCGGCTTTTTCAATCAGGTAATCGGAAAATTCAAGATCATTGTTGATGCCCTCCATTTTTGCGATCAACCCAGCAACGCTAGGGAAAACATAAAATGTGCCGTCAGTTGGCAAACATTCCACGCCATCGATGCTGTTCAGCTCGGCAACTACATAATCATGGCGTTTTTTAAACTCTTCGCACATGTAGGCAATAAAACTTTGGTCGCCGGTCAGAGCCGCTTCGGCGGCATATTGGGAAATAGAAGTGGGGTTGGATGTGCTTTGCGATTGGATGGTACACATGGCCTCAATCAAATCGGCTGGGCCCGCTGCATAGCCAATACGCCAGCCAGTCATTGAATAGGCTTTAGAAACACCGTTCATGACCACTGTACGCGCATAAAACTCCGGATGGGCGTTGAGTATGTTGACAAATGTGCCTGGCTGCCAAAGCACCTGCTCGTACATATCATCGGTGGCTATGATAATGTCCGGGAAATCCGCCAACACATCGCCCAATGCGGTCAGCTCTGCCAAAGTGTACGCCACGCCCGATGGGTTGGAGGGGCTGTTGATGAAGATCAGACGAGTTTTGTCGGTAATGGCGGCGCGTAATTGCGCAGGGGACATTTTAAAATTTTGCGCTTGGGTGGTTTCCACTATAACCGGCACACCATCCGCCAACAACACCATATCGGGGTAAGACACCCAAAACGGCGCGGGAATGATCACTTCGTCACCTTTGTTAAGCAAAGCCTGAGCCAAATTGAACGAGCTTTGTTTGCCGCCACACGAGACCAAAATCTGTTTAGGCGTGTAATCAAGACCATTATCTTTTTTAAACTTGTCAATCACGGCTTTTTTCAAGCTTGCCGTGCCATCCACTGCGGTGTATTTGGTGAATCCTTTATCCAACGCGGCAATAGCGGCGGCTTTAATAAAGTCTGGGGTGTCAAAATCCGGCTCACCCGCACCAAGACCAATAATATCTTTTCCGGCGGCGCGCATTTGTGCAGCACGGGCAGTAATAGCCAAGGTAGGGGAAGGTTTGACGGATTGGACGCGCTCAGATAGTTGGATGCTCATGGTTTGCCGTGTAAAATCAAAGTATGAAATATTTTAATTATACGCTATGCGCCCTATCTTGCTAACAACCTTATATTAAAAAACAGTGAAAAAAACCTTTAATCTACATAGCCGTTTCCAACCGGCTGGCGACCAACCGGCTGCCATCCAAGCGTTGGTGGAAGGGCTAGACAATGGCGAAGTGCATCAGACCTTATTAGGTGTCACCGGTTCTGGCAAAACCTTCACCATTGCCAATGTCATTCAAACAGCACAACGTCCCGCCATGATTATGGCACCCAACAAAACCCTTGCTGCACAACTTTATGGCGAAATGAAGGAGTTTTTTCCTGAAAACAGCGTTGAATATTTTGTATCGTATTATGATTACTACCAGCCAGAAGCTTATGTGCCCGCCTCGGACACCTTTATAGACAAGGATGCCTCGCTTAACGAGCATATTGAACAAATGCGTTTGTCCGCCACTAAAGCCCTGATTGAACGCCCCGACACTATTGTGGTGGCCACCGTTTCAGCCATTTACGGTTTGGGTGAACCTGCTTCTTACTTCGAAATGGTATTGCATTTGGTCAAGGGTGACATGATTGAACAACGGGCCATTTTGCGGCGTTTAGCAGAAATGCAATATACCCGTAACGATATGGACTTGCGGCGTGCCACCTATCGGGTACGCGGGGAAGTGATTGATGTATTTCCTGCCGAATCTGACAGCGAGGCACTGCGTATTGAATTGTTTGACAATGAAGTGGAACGTTTGTCACTGTTCGACCCGCTGACCGGTGAGGTGCTAAGGCGCATCGCCCGTTATACCGTTTACCCAAAAAACCATTATGTCACGCCACGGGAGCAACTGTTATCAGCGGTCGATGCCATAAAAATTGAGCTAAAAGAACGCTTGGATTATTTCCATTCGGTGAACAAATTGGTTGAAGCGCAACGGCTGGAACAACGCACTTTATTTGATATTGAAATGATTTTGGAAGTGGGCTATTGCTCTGGAATTGAAAATTATTCCCGGCATTTGGCGGGCACGGCGGCAGGTGAGCCGCCCGCTACCATGTTCGATTATTTGCCTGATGATGCTTTGGTTATTCTTGACGAAAGCCACGTGACCGTGCCACAAATCGGCGCCATGTACAAAGGCGACCGCTCCCGTAAAGAAACATTGGTGAATTATGGCTTTAGGCTGCCATCTGCACTGGACAACCGCCCGCTGACGTTTGAAGAATTTGCCGCCAAATCACCCCAGCGCATTTATGTCTCTGCCACGCCTGGCCCTTATGAGCGCGGCCTGTCTGGTGTGTTTGCCGAACAAGTAGTGCGCCCGACCGGGCTGTTGGACCCGCAGGTGGAAGTGCGGCCTGCAACCACCCAAGTGGATGATTTGTTGTCTGAAATCAACAAGCGCGTCGCCTTGAAGGAACGCGTGTTAGTGACTACGCTAACCAAGCGCATGGCGGAAGACCTAAGCGAATATTTGTCTGAACATGACGTTAAAGTCCGCTACCTGCATTCTGATATTGACACGGTGGAGCGTGTGGAAATCATACGGGATTTGCGCTTAGGGCAGTTTGATGTGCTGGTGGGCATCAACTTACTGCGTGAAGGCTTGGATATTCCTGAAGTGTCGCTGGTAGCCATTTTGGATGCCGACAAAGAAGGCTTTTTGCGTTCGGTAGTGTCTTTAGTGCAAACTATTGGCAGGGCGGCGCGTAACATTAATGGTAGGGCCATTTTGTACGGTGACCGCATCACCCGCTCGATGCAGCAAGCAATTGATGAAACAGAACGTCGGCGTGACAAGCAGCGGGCTTTTAACTTGGAGCATGGCATAGAACCCACAGGCATATTCAAATCGGTGCTAGATATTATGCAAGCTTCCATTCCTGGCTCGGGTGGCAAGCCCAGTCGGGCGGCAAGCCTTGTTGCCGAAACTAGGGCGGACTACACTATAATGCCCCCGAAAGATTTAGCCAAAAAGCTTAAGCAAATGGAGGATGCCATGTACCAACATGCGAAAAACTTAGAATTTGAGCAAGCTGCAAAGCTCAGGGATGAAATCAGGTTAATGCGGGCTATTATTTAGATGCCCTGCTGTGGTTATGGCTTCGACTACGCTCAGCCAACGGGCTTTAACTACCTTCACAGCTAACGTATTTCGACCATACTCAGGCAGAACACTGGATAGCCTCTAATAACTGCGTTGCACAGAAAATTGAGCCAATTGTATTAATGCGTCCTTATATTCAGAAGCGGGCAATACCGCTAAGGCATCAATAGCTTTTTGGGCTTCTGCGGCGGCGCATTGCTCTGTATACGCAATTGCCTCTGTCCTTTGCACAACCGCATAGACTTCGTTAAAAGCATCACGGTTGCCATTCTGGATAGCCTCTACAATAATCGCCGCTTCTTGCTCGGTGCCGTTTTGGATGGCATAGATCAATGGCAAGGTCGGTTTGCCTTCCGCCAGATCATCACCCAAATTTTTGCCCAGCTCATCGGTGGTCGCCTTATAGTCCAAGGCATCATCAATCAATTGGAAAGCAATGCCCAAATGCTGACCGTAACGGGCAAGCTCGTCCTCAAGATTTAGGCTTTGTTCCGTATCAGTCACCACCGCTGCCAGGCGAGTGGCGGCACTAAATAATATGGCCGTTTTTCTGGCAATCACTTCAAGGTATTTGGCCTCCGTAGTCTCAGGATTGTTGCAGTTTAGCAGTTGCAACACTTCGCCTTCGGCTATCGCGGTAGTAGTACTGGACAGAATCTCCATAACCCGTAAGTTTCCTGTCCTAACCATCATTTTAAAGGCACTGGAATACAAATAATCGCCCACCAATACGCTAGCGGCATTACCCCAAACAGCATTAGCTGATTCTTTGCCGCGCCTTAACTGGGATTCGTCAACCACATCATCATGCAGCAACGTGGCTGTATGGATAAATTCAATTACTGCAGCCAACAGAAGATGGTTAGTGTTGACCTTGCCCAGTGCCTTGGCAACCAATAACAACAACATCGGTCGTAAGCGCTTGCCGCCACTGCCGACTATATAATGCCCCATTTGGTTAATCAACAACACATCGGAACTGAGTTCATCGACAATTAGGCCGTCTACCGCTTTAGCTTCTTCCTGAGTCAAATCCTTTATGGAATCAAAGTTAATAGCCGTTTTTTCAGCCAACGGATTTTGTAGATATGCTGCCATTTGATTAAACTTCGAGTAAAAATTAACTATTTGTTATTTGATGATTATAACTCATTAAGCGGAAGATCGCCCATACATTGATAGTATGAGCAAGCCAATACGCGTTTGACATAAAAAAGCTGGTGTTGTCGCTGGACACGGCAAAAAAAAGCCCCGTGCACAGTGGAGTGCATGGGGCTTTGTTTATAAGCGCTTGGCGATTCCCTACTTTCGCATGGCAAAGTGCCACACTATCATCGGCGCTAAGCGGTTTCACTTCCGAGTTCGGGATGGGGTCGGG
>CAIYOW010000130.1 GCA_903927955.1 uncultured Methylococcaceae bacterium
CTTTTTGGCGGCATCGGCCAAACTGGCGTCTTGGGCTAATTTGGCTTGATAGGCATTTTGGGCATCACTGGCCTTTTTGGTGTCCGCATCCAATTGCGCCTTATCGGCGGTTAGGGCATCGTTGGCCTTTTTGGCGGCATCGGCCAAACTGGCGTCTTGGGCTAATTTGGCTTGATAGGCATTTTGGGCATCACTGGCCTTTTTAGTGTCCGCATCCAATTGCGCCTTATCGGCTAATTCTGCTTGCTGTGCTTTTTTGGCATCGTCGTCCAATTTCGCAACGGCGACCAATCGGGCTTTCTCTGCATCACTGATGCTATTTTGACTGGATTTGTTATCGCTGTTGCTGCTGGACTCACTGTTACTATTGCCGGACTGGCTATAAGGGTTGCTGGATTTGTTGTCGCTGCTGCTGGACTCACCCTCGCTCTTGCTAGGCTGGCTGTTGCTGGACTTGCCGTCACTAGAGCTATCTGCGAATGCATTTCCTTGATGAGCCGATAGAATGGCCAATGCAATAAAAATGTACTTGAACTTTTTCACTACTGCTTTCCTCAAAAATAAAGATAAAATTAACAAATGGATTTGGCAATTCATCCTTTTTGACACAATAGTACACTTAACATGTGGTTCTTCCTTGGTATGTTACATTGGCTGCCAAATGCCAAGTTCACAAACGGCTTAATCACGCAGTTTTAAATGGCTGCATTTCAGCTAAGCGGATTTCAATATCCTACCAGTTTTCTTGGTTTCCTCAAAAAAATTATATTGTTTTGTCACATCAATTTTATCATTTCAACGGTGTTTGCTGGTGTTGCTGGTGCGGGGTGCTTTGCAGGGCGGTTTTCTTGCTGCAAAAGCAGGCTAGCACCGCTGCAAATGGTCGTGTTACGGTTAAAAGTTGCTGTATAGTTTAACTTAATAGATAATTAAGCGTTTTTTAACAGAGTTATAGTGTTTTATTATGCAGATTACGATGCTTAAAGCGAAGTTACACAGGCCCACGGTGACCCGTTCAGAATTGGGTTATGAAGGCTCATGCGCCATTGACAGCGCTATTCTTGATTTGTCAGGCATCTTAGAATACGAGCAAATACAAATTTATAACATCAACAATGGCGCGCGTTTCAGCACTTATGCCATTCGTGCCGAAGCGGGCAGTGGGGTTTTTTCAGTCAATGGCGCGGCAGCGCGGCTGGCTTGCCCGGGCGACCTGATTATTGTTTGTGCCTATGCCCTATTGACCCAGCAAGAAGCCGAGCAGCATAAGCCCGCCCTTGTTTACTTCAACGAGAAGAACGAAGTGGTGCGCTCCGCCACCGCCATCCCTGTCCAATTGGCCTAGCAGAGCCATACAAGGCATCAACTGCCCGTGGTCAGTGATCGGCCCATTGCATCGGGTTGTACCTGGCGGCGCTTAACGGTATCCTGCTGGTCTATGCAAATTCATCTTATTTCGGTGGGCAACCGCATGCCCGGTTGGGTACAGCAAGGCTATGACGAATATGCCAAGCGGATGCCCCGCGAATGTGCTTTGGCACTCAAAGAAATCGCCCCGGGCAAGCACGGCAAAAACAGCGATGTGGCCCGCATTGTCAAAGAAGAAGGCGAGCGCATGATAGCCGCCATTCCAGCGGGTGGGCATGTGGTTGCCTTGGATATTCCGGGTCAGCGTTGGACAACGCCAGAGCTGGCCCATGCCATGCAAGTCTGGCAAAGCCAAGGGCAACCGGTTGCTTTATTGGTAGGCGGGCCAGAAGGCCTGTCCGATGCGGCACGGCAATTGGCGCAACAGTCTTGGAGCTTATCGCCACTGACCTTTCCCCACCCCCTCGTGCGGGTGGTGGTTGCCGAGCAGCTCTACCGTGCTTGGAGCATCCTTAATAACCATCCTTATCACCGTTAATGCCTGCACAAATTATTCTGGCCTCCGCATCTCCCCGGCGCAGCGAATTGCTTGACCAGCTCAACATCCGCCACCGTGTCCATGCCATTGCCATTGACGAAACGCCGCATCCCCACGAGGCTCCATTGGCTTATGTACAACGTATGGCAGTGGAAAAATCACTGGCTTGCCAACAGTCCATCAAGTCTGGCTTGCCCATCTTGGCTGCCGATACCACTGTGGTGCAGGATGGGCTGATCATGGGTAAACCCACTGACCAAGCCGACGCTTTGGCGATGTTGGCGCGGCTATCCGGTGTCCGCCACCACGTTTATACTGCCGTTTCCTTGCGTGGGCGCGAACAGGGTCAAGCGGTCAGCGTCACCGAAGTGACTTTTAAGGTCTTAAGCGAAGCGGATATGCTAGCCTACTGGCAAACCGGCGAACCGCTCGGCAAAGCCGGTGCTTATGCCATACAGGGCAGGGCGGCGCAATTTGTGGTGTCAATTAATGGCAGTTATTCGGGCGTGGTTGGCCTGCCTTTGTATGAGACCGCCGCATTATTAACCCAACAAGGCATATCCCCATTGCATGAGTGAAGAAATCCTGATTAATGTCACGCCGCCGGAAACCCGTGTGGCGGTGATTGAAAATGGCGTGTTGCAAGAGTTGATTATTGAACGCACCCGCGAGCGGGGTTTGGTCGGTAACATCTACAAAGGCGAAGTGTGCCGCGTGTTGCCGGGGATGCAAGCGGCCTTTGTCGATATTGGCCTGCCTAGGGCGGCCTTTTTGCACTTGTCAGACTTGTGCGCCAAAGATTTGGAAAAAAAGGGATCGGAAAATATCGAGCATTATTTGCACGAAAGCCAAACCTTGGTAGTGCAAGTGGTAAAAGACCCCTTGGGCAGCAAAGGGGCCAGGCTGACCACGGAAATCTCCATACCGTCACGCTTCCAGGTTTACATGCCTTATGCCAATGCCTCTGGTGTGTCGCAACGTATCGAACAGGATACCGAACGGGCGCGCTTAAAAAACTGCTTGGACAGTTTCCGCACCACCCACCAATGCGGCGGGTTTATTGCCCGCACCGCTGCTGAATGTGTGGAAGAATCGGTGCTGGTGGCGGATATGACTTTTTTGCTCAAACTGTGGGAATCAATAGTTGAAAAAGTCCCCGAATCCAAGCCCAAGCAACTGATACACAAAGATTTGCCGCTTAGCATAAGAACCTTAAGGGATTTATACAAAGAAGGCATTGAGCGGGTGCGGGTGGACTCGCGCGAAACCTACCATCGCTTATTGGAATTTGCCGAAGTGTTTGTGCCGGAAATTGTCCCCGTGGTTGAACATTATTCGGGCGAATGTCCGGTGTTTGACATTTACAGCGTAGAAGATGAAATCAAAAAAGCCTTGGAGCGCAAGGTCAAGCTCAAATCCGGCGGGCATTTGGTATTTGACCAAACCGAGGCGATGACCACCGTCGATGTCAACACCGGCGGCTATGTGGGCGGGCGCAATTTGGAGGAAACCATCTTCAAAACCAACTTGGAAGCCGCCCAAACCATTGCCCGCCAATTGCGTCTGCGTAACTTGGGGGGCATCATCATCATCGACTTCATCGACATGAAAAGCGAGGAACACAAACGCCAAGTGTTGCTGGCCTTGGAGCGCAACCTCGAAAAAGACCGCGCCAAAACTAAAATAACCGAAGTGTCGGTGCTGGGGCTGGTGGAAATGACCCGCAAACGCACCCGCGAAAGCTTGGAGCATATCCTGTGTGAACCTTGTAGTGCTTGTGGCGGGCGGGGCGTGTTAAAGACAGCGGAATCGATGTGCTTGGAAATTTTCCGCGAAATCATCCGCGAAGTCAGGTTGTACAAGGTCAAGAACTTATTGGTGCTGGCTTCCAACGGCGTAGTGGAAATGCTGCTGGATGAAGAAGCCGACATGCTCGCCGAATTGGAGACCTTTTTGGGGGTGCAGATTAAATTCCGTGCGGAAGCCGAATACAATCAGGAACAATATGATGTTGTACTGCTATAAAGCCACGCGCTAACCCCCCCCTTCCGTGATTCATCATCTAACGCGTGCCACCCGGCATTTCTTATTTTGGACATTGCTGGCCTTGGCAATGTGTCTAACCGCGTTGCGACTGGCATTGTCCGGTGTAGCAGGCTATCAGCAAGAGCTGGCCTCGCTAATCGCCAATAAAGTGGGCTTGCCGGTACAAATTGGCCGCGTACATGCAAAAATGCGTGGTTTTGACCCGCAATTGATACTTGAACAGATCACCTTTGGCAATATCCCTGACCACCCTGTTATTGAGCTTGCCGAAATCCGTGTCGGTGTCCAGTTGTCCGCTTTACTAACCCATCGGGATTGGTTGTCAGCCACATGGGTATCATTGGTGGGCTGTAAATTATCGGTGGCCCGCAATAGCGATGGCAGCGTTGCCATTGATGGTTTAAAAGCGACCGGAAGTGACCCAGTGTGGCTATTGCAAGGCAGCAAATATGAACTGCTGCATAGCGAAATCACCTGGCGTGATGCCCAGCACCCCAGCGCCCCCGCCGTGACTGTAAAAAACGTCGATATGGTGATTTTTAACCAGGGCAATCGGCACCGCATCAATGTGTTGCTGCCTTTGGACAACAGCAGCCCACAGGGACAGCCGCTACGGGCCAGCATAGTCATTAATGGCAATTTTTTCCAGCCAGGTGCAGTGGACGGGGACATCTTTGTCGAAGCCAATCAGCTCGATTTGCCGCACTGGTTAACAGGCTACTTACCGGCTGATGTCACCTTGCAATCTGGGCTGGCTTCGGGGCGGGCTTGGCTTACGCTACAGCATTCGCAATTGGCTGCCGTGCAGGGCGAATTGGACGTGCAGCAACTACACGCGCTTAGGCAAGGCGTGGGCGTTGTGCCAGTCACTAGCCTGAAAACTCGCTTGCAATGGGCGCGTCAAGCAAACTGGCAACGCTTAAGTTTAGCGGACTTACAGTGGACAGACACCAGCAACAAACCGCACCAAGCGCGACTGGCCATCGGTGCAGAACAAAGCCCGCAAGGGCAATGGCAAAAATTGGCGGCATCACTTAGCCAGCTAGATTTGCAAGTGGCTTCCGGATTGGCGGCGTTTCTCCCCGATGTGCCGATAAAGCTTCTGGATAGCCTGAAACAGGCGCAAATAGCCGGTAACGTACAAAAACTGCGTGTTTTTGCCGATCTCAGCACACACCGTTTCGCGCTTGATGCAGCAGTAAGCGGGTTGGCAATGGCGGCCTTGCCCGGCGCACCGGGCTTTGCCGGACTCAGCGGGCAGGTGATTGGCACCGAACAGCAGGGCTTGATTGATGTCAGCTTGGCAAACAACAATGTCACCCTGCCCAGCTGGTTTCCCCAAGCACTGCCAGTCGGACATTTCCACAGCCGTGTCCATTGGCAACAAAAAGACCGGCAATGGCGCTTTGCCAGCAACTTATTTGAATTTGCCTTGCCCGGGTTCACCAGCCAAAGCCAATTCAGTCTGAGCGTGCCTGACCAAGGCGCTGCACCGTCGATGGATTTGGCCATGTCGTTTGCCAGCGACGATGTCAGCAAATTGGCAGCCTATCTGCCCAAAAAAGTGATGAAGCCACAAGATTATGAGTGGTTTTACAACGCTTTTCCGGCGGGCAAAGGCAAGCAGGGCTCATTGGTTTTTAAAGGGCGCTTGGATAAATTTCCAGAAAACCCAGCTGATGGGGTATTTCGGCTCAGCGTTGATGTCGAACAATTGCAGCTAAATTACGCCCCCAACTGGCCCATGCTCACCGGCATTTCCGGCAACGTGCGCATTGACAATAAAGTATTGACTTGCGACGTGACTGCCGCAACTAGCCACCACCTGCAATTAACCAAGGCCGTGGTGGTTAATCCCAATATACTCGCCAGTAAACAATTGACCGTTAAAGGCGCGTTGGATGGAGCCATTGGCGATGTGTTCAGTTTTCTGCAAGCGTCCGAACTAAAAGCCAGCACCGATAAGTTTGTAACAGCCTTGTCCCCCAAAGGCAACACCCACATAGATGCTGATTTTGTCATCCCTTTGGGTGGCGTGGGCAAACCTAAAGTCAGGCTCAATGCCAAGCTGAATGGCGCGGCGGTTAATGTGTTGCCGTTGGACTTATGGCTGGAGCGGATTGTGGGTGATTTAAAATTCACCGAAACAGGGATGTCCAGTGGCCCCATCCGCGCCCAAGTGTTAGGCCAGCCCGCCACCATAACATTCAGCAACCCTTTGCCAGCCAGTATTTTGATCAGTGCTGACGGCACAGCGGCCATCGATCGGTTACAACAGCAATTTAAGCTGCCTGATGGGCACTGGGCACAGGGTGATCTGCCCTACCATTTGCAATTCCTGTTGCCTGATGAGGCTACCGGCAAAAGCGACGACAATCCGGCAAAAGTCACCATTCATTCAGATTTGCAAGGTGTCTTGCTAGATTTGCCCGGCGGCTTGGCAAAAACAAGCCAGCAAAAAAGACCGTTGTCGCTACAGTTTTTGCTGGATGATGCCGCCGAACTGCCGGTTATGCTCAATTATGACCAACAGCTTAAAGCCGCCGTCAAATTTGCCATGCCGCAGCGCGAACTGCAATCGGGGCATATTGTGTTGGGTCAGGGCGAAGCCGTGCAGCGCAAAACCGCCGGCCTATGGCTAGACATTAACCAAACCACACTGCCGGTGGACGATTGGCTGGCTGTTATCGGCACTAACAGCAAACCTGACCTGCAGGATGGCACACCCGCCAAGGACACCGACATCAGCGGACTATTGCGCCGTGTCAGTATCCATACCCAAGATTTGCAATGGCACGGCAGCTCTTTAGGCTCATTTGATATGGCATTGCAGCCGCACCAACGGCACTGGTCAGCCAATTTCGATAGCGAATTGGCGGCAGGTATCGCCATCGTGCCTAAACATTTTGGTGGCGGCGAAAAAATCAGTTTGGATTTGGCAGAACTGGACGTGTCCAAACTAAAAAACTTGCAGACCAGGGCGGATGCGGGGCAGGGCGGCTTGACCGGCAACACAGCACCTGCCAAGCCGCCAGAACAACTGCCCTTAATCAGCGTGCGTAGTGCTAAAACCCTTTGGCAAGGCATCGATATTGGCAGCTTATCCGTTGAAACAGAGCATTTGGACAACGGCTTGGCCTTCAAAAAAATTGACCTGATGGGCATTAGGCTGCAACTGTCCCTGTCTGGCGCATGGACAGCCAGCAAAGGTCAGCACCAGACACAATTACAAGGCCACTTGCGCACCGCCAATGCCGGTCAACTGTTAGCTGACCTCAATATCAGCAAAGATTTGGCGGAAACAGTCGCCAATGTCGATTTTTCCTTGCAATGGCCGGCCCCCCTCTATGATTTTTCCTACAAGAATTTGCGCGGCACACTGGCTATGCACTGCCAAGACGGGCGTATTTTAAGTGTCGAGCCAGGCTTTGGACGCATCCTAGGCATCTTGGCTTTAAACCAATGGGTCAAGCGGTTGCAGCTTGATTTTAGCGATGTTTACAAGCAAGGCTTGACTTTTGATAGGATTGACGGACATTTTAACTTTGCCAAAGGCCACGCGCACACCCAAAATTTGCAAGTTAATGCCGTGCCTGCCACCATCAAATTGAGCGGCGACCTGGATTTAGTCAATCAGGTCATGGATTACGAGATTGCCGTTGTGCCAAAAAGTGCCGATGCCGTACCTATAGCTGGTACAATCGTCGGCAAGTTCAGCGCGCTAGTCGCCCAAGGCTTAAGCGGCAACCAGCAGGAAGGCTTGTTTTTTGGGTCGCACTATCAAGTCAAAGGCAAATGGAGCAATCTGGTCATCGTGCCGCTTCGTGAAAAAGATGGTTTGTTCCAAAAAACCTGGTCGGGCATCACCACCTTCCCTTGGCTAGGCAACACCTATAAAAATAACAATAGACAAGAATAGGTTAAATCGATGAGTAAATGTGCAGCGATACAAATGGCATCCAGCCCCAATATCAGCTCCAACTTATTGCTGGCCGACCGGTTGATTGCCGAAGCGGCAAAAGCGGGGGCGCAATGGGTGGCGTTGCCAGAAAACTTTGCCCTGATGGGCGATCATGAGCAAGACAAAATTAAAGCCAAAGAAACCGACGGTTCTGGCCCCATCCAACAGTTTTTGGCCAGCACCGCCAAAAAATACCACGTCTGGGTCATCGGCGGCACCATGCCAATGGCTTGTCAGCAGCCCGACAAAGTCCGTGCCGCCTGCCTGATTTATAACGATCAAGGCGAACGGGTTGCCCGCTACGACAAAATGCACTTGTTTGATGTCAGTGTGCCGGGCACACAAGAAGTGTACCGCGAGTCTGATTCCATTGCCGCTGGCGAGCAACCCTTGGTGCTGGACACGCCATTTGGCAAAATGGGCATTGCTGTCTGCTACGACTTACGTTTCCCCGAATTTTTCCGCACTATGGTCAAGCAAGGGGTGGAAATAGTGGTGGTGCCCTCAGCCTTCACTGCCGAAACGGGCGCGGCGCATTGGGAATTGCTGTTACGCGCGCGGGCAGTGGAAAACTTATGTTATGTAGTGGCCCCCAATCAAGGCGGATTCCACAAAAACGGCCGCAAAACCTATGGGCATAGCATGATTATTGACCCTTGGGGCAGTGTGCTGGATTGCTACAAAACCGGTAGCGGGTTTGTCTGTGCCGATTTGGACAGGGAGCGCGTGGCAAAAGTAAGGGCCCACTTTCCGGTATTGGAACATCGCCGAATATTTTGTGAATAATCATGCCTATGTTAATAAAAGTATTATTGATGACCGTCTGGTTAGTCGCCTGTGGCGGCAAAGATGCCCGTTACCGCGACACCGAGTTATTGGAACGCCCGCCGGTGCTGGCGGTTGAGAAAAGCACAGTGGATGAAGCGCCCACAGAACCGGAAGCTAGCCCAGAACACAAAAAGCCGCATAAAAAGAAAGGCAAAGAGGGGCTAGGTGATGCCGTGGTGCTGGTGGAAGGCAAACCCATGTTGGTCAAGCTAGAACTGCCCTATGACAAGGCTTGGCGTAGCATAGGCTTAGCATTGGAACAAAGTGAAATAAAAATCACCGACCACAACCAGAAACGTGGCTTGTATTATGTCTACTACACCGCCAAAAGCATTTTTGGGCTGTTCAGCCGCAACAAGGATGAACACCATGAAGCCAATTTTATGCTCGCCGTGCAGCAAGATGGTGATTGGGTCAAAATAACCGCCATTGCCGTCAACCCCGGCGATGACAGTGACAACGATAAAAACGCCACCAGCGATAAAGATGCCTTGCTGCTGGATTTGTACGAAGCTTTGCACGACCACCTGAAAGAAGAATGACCGTCCAGCGGCTAAGCCAAGCCGGTTAGCCGAACTGCCTTTTTTAGCACCCTTTTTAGCACCTCAGCCGAATTGCCAATGGAATTATTGACACTAGCCAAACAAGCCATCTTGACCCCCGCCAACCTGCACGATCATGATCTGGAAAAAATTATGGCCAGGCTACTATGTTCAGCGGTTGATGTGGCGGACATCTATTTCCAATCCAGCCACTCCGAATCATGGCTATTGGAAGGCGGTATCATTAAAGACGGCAGCCATAGCATAGAACAGGGCGTGGGTGTCCGTGCCGTGGCAGGTGACAAAACCGGATTTGCCTACAGTGACCGCATTGAGCTGCCAGTGTTGTTAGCCGCCGCCGACAACGTGCGCGCCATTGTCCGGCAAGGGCAAAACGCCACCCTCAACTTACGCCAGCACAACAACCCCTATCGTTACTATGAGCCGCTCAACCCGCTACAATCGTTGGCAGACCAGCAAAAAGTAGACTTACTGAATTACGTCGATGCCGAAACCCGTAAACTGGATAGCCGTATCGAAGAAGTGATTGTCAGCCTGTCCGGTGTTTACGAGCAGATATTAGTGGCTGACCACGAAGGCGTGTTGGCTGGCGATATTAGGCCGTTGGTGCGCATGAATGTCAGTGTCATAGTAGTCGATCAAGGTCGCCGTGAGCAAGGCAGCATGGGTGGCGGGGCCAGGACAGATTACAGCTACTTTTTCGAACACGATCGGGCCTTGGGTTATGCCAAAGAAGCCGTGCGCCAAGCACTGGTCAATTTGGAGGCCAGCGAAGCACCGGCAGGTAACATGACCGTAGTGCTGGGGCCGGGTTGGCCCGGTATTTTATTGCATGAAGCGATAGGGCATGGTTTGGAAGGCGATTTTAACCGCAAAGGCACCTCCGCATTTAGTGGTCGGGTCGGGGAGCGGGTCGCCTCAAGCTTATGCACCGTGGTCGATGACGGCA
>CAIYOW010000131.1 GCA_903927955.1 uncultured Methylococcaceae bacterium
CCCGCCCGGCGCGCCCGCTGCGCGGGCACGCCCATGTACGGCTGCCTGCGGCGCGGTGCGCCCACACAAATTGTTTTGGCCAAGTTTTTAAAGAGCGGCGGGCTTTTCGTCCCGCTGAGCCTGACAATTATACGCACTTCCCATGCCTTGTCAACAACTCCGTGAATCTTTTTTTCCGCCGGGGCAACCAGGCCGCCCCGCCGTCCTGTCGGGAAGCCGTGTATTTTAGCGCTTGGCACAGGACTGTCAAGGATAATTTTAAATAAATGTTAGAACAATAGGGCAGCTATTGATCACCAATGACATAAAGACATTATTTATCAATAGTATACAAATAACATATCAATTCAATTGTTCCAAATAACGGCGCACGCCGTCTTTGACTGACAAGAATGGCTGTTCGTAACCGACCGCCCTTAGCCCTGAAATATCCGCTTGGGTGTAGCTTTGGTAAGCACCTTTAAGATGCTCTGGGAAGGGAATATATTCAATACGCCCTTGTCCATGCCAAGCAATCACCGCTTCGGCAACTGCATTGAACGGCTCAGCCTTGCCTGTGCCGACATTGAAAATACCCGATTGTAGGGGATTGTCCAAAAACCATAAATTCACATCGACCACGTCGCCCACATACACAAAATCACGCTGCTGACCACCATTGCCATAGCCATCACACCCCGCAAACAACCGCGCCACTTGGTCTTTGATAATTTGCTGGCTAAAATGGAACGCGGTGCTGCTCATCGCGCCTTTATGCTGCTCGCGGGGGCCATAGACATTGAAATAGCGGAATCCAACAATCTGGCTAGTCGCTGTCGGCAGGACACGCCTGACATACTGGTCAAACTGGAATTTTGAGTAGGCATACATATTAATGGGCTGCTCACAAGCGCGGTCAACCCGAAAACCCTTCTGCCCATTGCCGTAAACAGAAGCCGAAGACGCATAAATGAAAGGTACCCGCACATCTTGGCACCATTGCAGCAACTGCTTGGAATACTCGTAATTATTTTTCATCACATACAAGCCATCCCATTCGGTTGTCGCTGAACAAGCCCCTTGATGAAAAACAGCCCGCACTTTTTGGCGCATGTCCGGCGCGGCCAACTTTTCCATCAGCTCATGCTTATCGCAATAATCGGCGATATCCAAATCGGCTATATTCAGCACTTTACGGCCATTGCTCAAATTATCGACCAGCAAAATATCACGCTCACCGCGCCTATTGAGCGCATGGACTAGATTGCTGCCAATAAACCCTGCACCGCCTGTAACAATAATCATTATTCGCCCCGCGCCTTGTTAATCATTGAAGTGGTAGAGTGCCCGTCAACAAACGATAAAATTTTAACCTCGCCACCGGCTTTGATGACACAATCACCGCCCGCCACCTGATCGGGGCTATAGTCACCGCCCTTAACAATCACGTCCGGCAATAACCGACAATACAGCCGCTCCGGCGTTTCCTCCTCAAAGGCCACCACCCAATCGACGCAAGCCAATGCCGCCAGCACCATCATACGCTGCGACAAACCATTGATTGGCCTAGAATCCCCTTTTAAACGCCGCACCGATGCATCAGAATTGACCGCCACCACCAAGCGCTCACCCAATGCCCTAGCCTGCTGCAGATAGGTGACATGACCGGCATGTAATAAATCAAAGCAGCCATTAGTCATAATGACCCGCTCGCCTCCTGCTTTAGCACGGGCCACCAGAATAGCTAGCTCATCTTCCGAGACAACACCATATTGCGTGGTATCGCGGTCACCGTGCATGGCGCGAGCCAATTCTTCATGTGATACCGTCGATGTGCCCAATTTGCCGACCACAATGCCTCCGGCAAGATTGGCAAAATACATAGCTTCCATAAGCGGCGTTTTGACCGCCATACATAGCGACATCACAGCTATTACCGTGTCACCCGCACCCGTCACGTCAAACACGTCTTTAGCTTGGGCGGACAATGAATGGCAAGCATCTGGTTGGATTAAGGTCATACCCGCTTCTCCGCGCGTGAGCAGCAACGCGTCAATTTGGTTATCAGCCAGCAACTGCCGGCCTTTTGCCTGCAATGCCAACTCATCATGGCAACAGCCCACCACCGCTTGCAACTCAGCCAAGTTGGGCGTAATCACATCCGCTTGGGCATAGCCACTAAAATCCGTGCCTTTCGGGTCAACCAAAACTTGTAGCCCAGTGCTTTTGGCGGCCTGCATCAGCGCGGCAATATCTGCCAGCGTACCCTTGCCATAATCAGAAAACACCAGCACGGCATGATCAGGTAAATGCTGTTGTAATTTGGCCAGCAACGCGTTATGGTCAAATTGTAACGGCACATGTTCAAAATCAACGCGGATCAACTGCTGATGTTGCGCCAAGATGCGTAACTTGCAAATAGTGCGCATGGCTGGCTGGACAACAAAAGCACAATGGACACCTTCCGCTTCCAACATGTGCCGTAAAGTAGCACCTTCAGCATCATCACCCACCACACCCAACAAGGTAGCATGACCACCCAGACGGGCGATATTCAGCGCGACGTTCGCCGCGCCACCCACCCGGTCTTCATGATGGTTGACCCGCACCACAGGCACGGGCGCTTCGGGGGAAATCCGCGCTGCATGACCAGACCAATAACGGTCGAGCATGACATCGCCGATGACGATAATCTTGGCCTGCGTAAAATCAGGTAAATTGGCTAGCATTAAGGCGTCCTTTTAAAAAAATCTTAGCTGTTTGATGGCTGCGGGCCCGGACAATCAAGAAGAGCAATGACCTTCAATCCAACCGCACCACCAATGGCCTATCACAATATGCGCTTCCTGAATTCTGGCGGTGACCGCCGAAGGCACCACAATGGTGATGGTAGCGTAATGTGGCAACTGCCCGCCGTCGCCACCCGTCAAGGCAATAACCGCCAAACCTTTTTGTTGCGCCACTTGCGCCGCCTTGATAATGTTCGGACTTTTGCCGGAGGTGGAAATAGCAATCAAACAATCACCTGGCTGTCCAAATGCTTCTATTTGGCGCGAAAATAAGCTCTCAAAGCCCACATCATTGCTGTGTGCCGTCAACACCGAAGAATCGGTGGTCAACGCCAAAGCAGGTAGGGCAGCCCGGTCTTTTTCATAGCGCACCACCAATTCGGCGGCGATATGCTGGCAATCGGCGGCACTCCCGCCATTGCCACATAACAGTATTTTGCCGCCTTGGTTTAATGTCTTGACCAGTAGATTGCCTGCCGCTTCAATCTCGGTATTGCAACCTGCCAAAGCGTCAATCATTGCCCGATGATCGGCCAATACGGATATAAATGTTTTCAAAAAAACTCCTGCTTTAATAGGGAATGGCTTGTTTATTAGTTAAAAAAGCCTGCATGTCTTCATTTTTGACACGCTCATAGATGTCGGCAACATCCATGCTTAGGCCAATCGCCTCAAACAGCACAGTATCGCCCAAAAAATAATGGCTTGATGCCCAGCCCTCGCTGCGACGACACACCTCAACATCGACAAAATCTTGTTCTATCAGCACATACTCTTTCAATGAAGGAATATTTTGATAAGCCTGTTTTTTTACTGTTTCATCTATCCTGCGTGTCGATTTGGACAAAACCTCAACAATAATCACCGGACTGTCAACGTAGTGGTCTTTACTGTTGTCTTCGCAAACCACCATCACATCAGGGTAAAAAAAATGCTTGCCAGCCTTAACTTTTACGTCCGAGGCAAAAGCTTCGCAAGGCTGCTGTTTTAGAAAACCATTCATGGCCGCATAGATATTTCCAGCAATGCGCTGATGGTCTTTGCTCGCACCCGACATGGCATAAATGGCACCCGCCACATATTCATGCTTAATTTCGCGGGACGCTTCCGCCTGCAAATAGCTTTCTTCGCTTAACCAAGTCAAGTCTTGTGTCAGATTCGCCACCATAAGCATCACCCAATCCTGAAAAACATCTAGCGAAACCTTAATTATTAGGCAACACCGCCCCTAGCCAAAAAACCCCATGCCGTTTCATTCTTGTTTTCCGGCAACGGCACCGCAACTGCGGCTACCTGCGGCGCATCATCAGGCATATTTTCCTTAAATTGCATGGCATGTAATCTGGCGTAAGAGCCATTTTTGGCCAACAAATCCCTATGCGAACCACGTTCGACAATGCGCCCCCGCTCCATCACCAATATCACATCGGCTTTTTCGATGGTTGACAAGCGATGGGCAATCACCAAGGTTGTGCGCTTACCCATAATTTTTTGCAATGCGCCTTGAATGTACCGCTCGGACTCAGTGTCCAGTGCAGAAGTGGCCTCATCCAATATCAACAGCGGCGCATCCTTCAGCAAGGCCCTTGCCAAGGCCAAACGCTGCCGTTGCCCGCCCGACAATTTTACGCCATTCTCGCCAATTTCCGTATCCAATCCATGCTCCAAATTACGCACAAATTCCATCACATAAGCATCGGTTGCTGCCTGCTCTACCGCCTCGCGGCTTGCGCCCGCCAATGCCCCATAAGCAATATTATTGGCAATGGTGTCGTTGAACAACGTCACCTGCTGATTGACAAGGGCAATATGCTGGCGCAAGTTGGCCAAGGTGTAATCGTTGATATCAATGCCATCCAACAAGATTTTGCCTTGGTTATAGGGGTAAAATCGGGACACCAAATTGACCAGCGTACTCTTGCCGCCGCCCGACGCACCGACCAATGCAATGGTCTGCCCTTGCTCAGCCTTAAAATTAATATCAAGCAATGCCGGTTCACCTGCCTTTTCGTATTGGAAAGTGACATGCCTAAATTCCAATATCCCTTTGCAGTGATCTGTTTGATAAACACCCGTGTCTGGCTCAACCTTGGCATCCAACACCGCAAATAAAGATTCCGCCGCCACAATGCCCAACTGGATGTCATTGTGGGAATCGCTCAATTGCTTAAAGGGGCGCGGCAACATAAAGGCGGCTGTCAGATAACCCACAAATGAGCCGACGCTGGACTGCTCCATCATGAACAACGCCATATACATCAAAAACGCCAGTGCCGCAGCAATAACCAATTGCATCAACTGGTTATGCAACGAATTGGTGGTCAGCATTTTTAATGATTGCCTACGGCTATAAGAGCTGCCCCGCACAAAGCGGCTTTTCTCGTAAGCTTCGCCGCCATAACTACGGACAATACGGTGTCCGTTAACCAGCTCGGAGGTGATGTGGGTCATTTCCCCCATTGAATTTTGCAGGTTCTGGCTTAAAATCCGCAAGCGCTTACTGACGTATCGGACCAAAAAAACAATAATGGGCGCCACCACCAAAAACACCATGGACAACATCCAGTTCATATAGAACAAATAGACCAGCAAGCCGATGGCGGATAACCCCTCTTGCACCACCTTTCTGGCGGCATCAGAGGTTGCCACCGCAACTTGATCGACATTATGGGTGATTCTGGCAATCATGTAGCCGCTGTTGTTGTCATCAAAAAACTGGGTGGGCAACTGGGTATATTTGTCAAACAACTCGCAACGCAGCGTATGCACAACACTCAGCGACACCTTGGCAAGAAAATAATTGCCCGCATAACTACCAGCCCCCCGAATCAAAATCAGGCCACTAAAAAACAGCGGCAAATACAGCAATTGTTCACGTGACTTTGCTTGCACGGCATCGATAATTTGCTGCATGAGCATGGCGAACAGCGACTGGGTGCTGGAATAAACGAGAAAACCTAACAGGCTGAAAACAAAATACTTTGTATACTGCCGCGTGTACCCTAACAAGCGCTTGTAAATCTGGAAATCTGATTGGGATGTATTTTGCATTTTGCTGATTTTTATGTATAATTATAAACTTTTTTGTAAATCTACGATTGAATTTTATAATAGCCTAGAAACAGCACATCCGTTAAATGATAGCAGTTATGGCAAACAAGCCAAAATGCCCCCATCATGATAAAGCATTTTGATGGGCGCAAGCCATAACAGTGCTTGCTGTTTTCGCGTTGCAGTAAGCGCACCAACAACCCGACAACGGAAAAATACAGGTAGACCAGAAACTTCGTTGTTTTTTTGCCTAAGCAAAGCCAGAAACCAGCTGATCGCCGGGATTGCACTTCGGAGCCGATTCAACGTGACACCAAAAAACCGATATCTTATTGTGTCTTTTCCCAAAGCCGGGACACATTTTCTACATAGCGTGCTGAATGCCGCCTTAGGGCGCGAGCAGCAAATGTTTATCCATTATGAAGACCACACCCAGCAATACAGGGCTTCGTTAATTACCGAAGAATTTGCCGGCAATCGTGACAAATGGATTAATTTTGGCGATAACCTGCCTTTTGCATTTTACACTGGGCGCAGGTTTACTGATCCCGAACTGCTTTTGTATCTGGTCCGGGAGGGGGAAGTGGTCATGAGCCACTTGACCAGGAGGCAAATACCCTTCCATCTGGACAGGGCTTTTTATTATATTTTTTTAGTACGCAATATAGAAGGCATCATTGCTTCCGCCATTAATACGGAAATAAAAATAGCCCACTTTGACAGCAGCTTATTGGATGCCATATTTTTAGATGTCGACCTTACCGCCTTGGATGTGCAAGACCTGCCCGGCATCATCACAAAATATTTTGACATATTGGTGCCTTATTTCCTTGATATGCTCTACTGGCAATACTCCAACAGAGCCATCCTGATTCAATATCAGGATGTGATGAACTGCAGCCCTGCTATGGTGAGGTTGCTGACTGATGTGACGGGGGAAGCATTAAGCCAACAACAAATTGATGGTTTCTATAAAGTAGCATCCAGCAACCAATCAACCAAACTGACCTCCGAAGACAAAATTGTTTCTGAGGCAATGGTGCGCGGCATCTTAGGCAATAACAAAATATTCCATCACCTGAACGCACAGATTAACTTTTTATTTATAAACTCTAAAATAATATGAACAATAAGATTGCCATTATCGGCACAGGCTTATCAGGTGCTGTCGTCGCCCAACAACTTGCCGATGCTGGGTATAACATCGATATTTTTGATAGCCGTGGGCATATTGGCGGCAACTGTTACACAGAGAGAGACCCACAAACCAATATAACGGTACACACTTATGGCCCCCATATATTCCATACCGATAATCAGCAAGTCTGGGACTATATCAATGGCTATTGCCCGATGGAGCCCTATGTCAATCGGGTTAAGGCACTGTCACAAAACAGCGTCTATTCCCTACCTATCAACCTGCATACGCTTAACCAATTTTTTAAGGCCACGCTTAACCCAGCCGAAGCGGAATTGTTCCTGGAGTCATTGCGGGACACCTCCATTGAGCCGCAAAACTTTGAAGAACAGGCCATGTATCTGGTGGGAAAAGCGCTGTACGAAGCTTTTTTCAAGGGCTATACCAAAAAACAATGGGGCTGCGACCCAACCAGGCTACCGGCTTCTATCCTAAAGCGTTTGCCGTTGCGCTTCAATTATAACGACAATTACTTCAATCATCGGTTTCAAGGCATACCCAGAAATGGCTACACGGAAATATTTGAGAAGCTGCTTGACCATCCTAATATACACACCCATCTAAACACCCACTATAACAAGTCCGATAACAAGCATTATGGGCATGTCTTTTATTCCGGCCCGATTGACCAATATTTTGACTGCTGTTTTGGCGCGTTGGCTTACCGGACATTGCGTTTTGAAAAACACTATTTCAAAGGTGATTTCCAAGGCTGTGCGGTGATGAATTATTGTGATGAAAATGTGCCCTTCACGCGCATTAGCGAACATAAACACTTTGCCCCGTGGGAGACCCATGAAGATTCTGTCTACTATAAGGAATTCAGTGCGGCGGCAACCACTGGCGACATCCCTTTTTACCCCATAGGCCTAAGCGAAGAAAAAGCACTGCTGGCGCAGTACCAGGCCTTGGCGCGGCAAGAAACCGACACCACTTTTATTGGCCGCTTAGGCACTTATCGGTATTTGGACATGGATGTTTCAATAGCCGAAGCCTTGGATGCCGCCAAATCGTTTTTGCTGCTTAATCGCGGGCAATAAACAAAATGAGCAACCGGCAATTTTTGGTTGTCGCCCGGGTCGGGGACTACTCGCTACATCCGCAATGGCTTGCCGGGGCTGACCGTAATTTTGATGTTTACCTCAGTTATTTTGGTGATTCACCTGAAAAATATAAAGGCAGCACTGAGTTTTACGAAGAAGCAAAAGGCGGCAAATGGCCGGTTATTGCCGAAATTGTCAACAAAAACGCTGAATTGATTGGCGGCTACTGTGCGGTTTGGTTCCCTGATGATGACTTATTGATGTCAACGGCATCAATAAACCGCATGTTTAATCTGTTTGCAGGGCTAGACCTTGCTCTGGGACAACCGGCACTGACCTTGGACTCCCACGTGCTGTATGTGGGGCTGATTGCCCAACCGCTGTGTGTCGCCCGTTATGTCAATTTTATTGAAATAATGGCACCTATTTTTTCCAAAAATTGCCTGGATACGCTAAAGCATACTTTTAGCCAATCGCCGTCCGGCTGGGGGCTGGACACGTTATGGCCGTTATTGTTGGGGCATGGCAATATGGCTGTGCTGGACTGCACCCCAATGACGCACACGCGTCCAATGATGGGCGGTGAGCTCTATAAAAACAATGTGTTATCACCTAAAGATGACCAAAAAAAAATAGCCGATTTATATCCCCACTTAGCTGTTTTGCCAAACGGCAAAGCCCGCAAGTTGCATATTGATGCATTTGTGATGGCGATAACATTGTCGCCGATTATTGCCAAGCTGGTTTCGACAGTCGTCCGCAAAATAAACAGAAGGAAATACAAATCTTCAGCGCGGTGGCATTAAGGCTCTGTTGGGCTTCGGCTTTGCACAACCAACGGATGTGGACGCGCCCGACCAATAGCCTGGTCAACAGCGGTCAGTAACCCAAAGCCCTGTTAAGTGCGTCCATTCCAGAATCAATAAAATACTGTTCCACACTGTCATCCCACACATCTGTGCGACTAATATCTGATGGGCGATGGGTTGGTGTGGGTTGCCCGTATTGATTTTTTAAGGCATCCAAAAACTGCCTGGCCATACCGGGATTGAATTGCTCCAATTTTTCCGTAACGGCTGACGAAACCACACCCTGACATAACTCTTCGTAACGCAATAACATCGGGTTGTTGTCATTGGCAATCATCTCTGCTATCAAACGGATGTGCTGGAGGTCTTTGTCGTGGTAATACACCAAAAAAGCATGTAACCTTGCCCTGCCTTCCAGCTTGCGCCACATCCTATCTGCCGTATCCAATGGCAGTACCGTGTTTAATTTGAAATGATACAAACTCATCAACACATCACGCAAATTGCGTATGACAGTAAGCACGCAAATATCGAGGGCACGCATTTTATCAATGATATGACGATGTTCAATATGCCCCACTATGTGCTGGCCTTGTAAAATCGCCGCCACCAAATCAACTGGGCAGCGCAAACGGACAGACGCAGGGGCCACATGTAACTGATCATCTGGCATATCCCGGTAATCATCAACAATATCACCACTACCCAAATGGATACGCTCAGACGGATAGCCTATTTCATCAAGCACGGCTTCGAGATAATATGTGCCAGACTTGGGTATTGAATTGACCAAGAAAGCTTGTGCTTTGTTATCTGCCACATCGACATTGCGCCTCGAATTGGTCAGCAGCGGCATCAGGTAGAGCGGCCATTTTTGTCCTTCGCTATGGCCCTGCCAAACGCCCGAATCAGCACACACGGTATAACGGCTGGTTATCGCACCTGATAGCGATTGGAACAACAACTGGTTGTTTTTAATGGCCCATGAGTGTTCATTAGGATGCGAATACCCGTATACGCTGCCGTCTTCGCGTAACACCAGATGCCCATATTGTCCATTGCAAGGCGATCCATAACTAAAAATGGTTTGGGTTAGCTTTTGATATTCCATAATAAACCGGTTTTGTCGTATTAAAAGGAAGGCGGTATGCCGCTATAGTAAGGTTGATTTATGATTACTGGTCGTGTAGATTGGGGGGATTTTTTGGGAATATGAACATAACCGACCCGGGACTTATTGCCGAAAAAACGTGCTTCTAACCGACATGGACTACATAAGCCTATTGAACAATCACTTGAACAACAGGGAGCATAGTCCATCGGCAACCACAAGAACCCAATTATACTCCCGAACCCTTACAATGGCGCACGGCAAAATATTCGCCCTGCCTTGAAGCCAAAATAATGGCTAACGAAAACCACTCCATACCAGCACGCGTTTCGGTTTACAGACATTTCCGAGTAGTTGTTGCATTATAAATGCTTGCAATTGCCCATAAAAAAACCTGTTTTTAGGTGCCACACTGACAACTAACCACCTCTTATGACCCCTATTAATACCCAACCCGCCTTTGCAGAAAATCAAGCCATGCTCAACATAGTTCAGCACATAGTTATGCCCAATCTGGCATTCGGCGCACCAGAAAACATGTATGTCAGACCTTTTAACAGCAAAGTATTTGTTTTTTTTAACGATAAAAAACTGCTTTTCAAAGAAGGCGGGCAAGCCCAATTCGACACGTTTTTTAATAGCTTAAGCGTAGGTGTTTGGAAAAAACACTGCAAATTACAAGACCTCTATTTTGTCATACAAGGCAGCGGTAAATTTCTTCTTCGTTGCGGGCTGAACCGTATTGGCAGCAGCCCAAGATGGGTTTATAATAAAGCCATTGATTTACAAGAAGGCATCGATACCATTGTAGAACTCGATTGTTGGCAAGAGCTGATTGACGGCATGTTGTTTTTCAATCTGTCGGCATTAGAGGATGGCGTTATTACAGGCGGTTATTATGCAACCACAACCCCCCCTGTCAACCCCGTAAAACTGGGTATTGTCATCACCCATTTTAACCGCAAGCAATACGTGCTACCTGCCATTGCCAGGGTGCGCGAACAACTATTGAACGATCCCCTTTATCAAGAGGCTATCGCCCTCACGGTTGTTGACAACTCACAAAACATCAGTGGCGACGAAGCGCAAGGCATCACCTTAATCCCTAACAAGAATCTGGGCGGATCCGGCGGCTTTACCCGAGGCTTGCTGCATCTGATAGACGAAGGATCATTTACGCATTGCTTGTTCATGGATGACGACGCTTCCTGCGAAGTGGAGTCTATCCGGCGCTGTTTCCATCTGCTTCAGTTCGCTGTAACCGAAAAGTTTGCTGTTTCTGGGGCGCTGATGCGGGAACTGGAACCTTATCGGCTGCATGAAAAAGGCGGAGCCTTTGCAAAAGGCGGGCGACCGCTTAAAGAAGGGCTTGATTTACAACTGGTTGACCATCTGCTTTACGCCGAGGTGGAAGACACTAAGATAGATTACGGTGCTTGGTGGTTTTTTGCCTTTAATATAAATGACGCAAGGCATTTTGCATTTCCTTTTTTTGTGCGGGGCGATGATATCCAATTTAGCTTGCAAAACGATTTTTCAATTTGTACACTCAATGGCATTGGTTGCTGGGGAGATGATTTCTGGTACAAAGAAGGCCCACTGACAAGGTATCTCAGTACCCGGTCTAACCTTTTGTTGATGCTTATATTTGGCAAAGCTGAACGCTCAACCCTGCTAAAAAGTATCAGTAGAGTTTTTTTTGACTCACTGTATTCCTATAATTATGCCTCAGCCAAAGCGGCAAGGCTGGCCTTGGAACACTTTTGCCTTGGCCCCAAGTTCTGGTTGGATAATATGGATATGGGGCTTGTCCGCAGCGAGATTGGCGGATTCGCCGGCGCAGAAAAATTAGAAAAAACCAACAAGTCCGGTTTAAATATAAAACACCCAAAAACGCCACCTAGAAAGGAAAAAAAATTACACAAGTTCTTTAGAAACATCACCCTTAACGGCATATTGCTGCCCTCTTTTATGTTAAAAAAGAAAATAATGCTGCAACCCAAGCATTATAAGGCTTCGTTTAAAGACATATTCCTTTATAAGCACGTTTTGTATGAATACGCGGCTACTGGGCAAGGCTATTTTGCGGCACACGACAAAAAACAGTTTTTTTCTGAATACCTTGCATTTATCCAGCAACTGCTCTCGTTCGCCCAACAGTACGATGCCCTTAAGCAAGACTATGAAAAGGCCATACAGGACATGACCAGTGAAGCATTTTGGCGGGATATTTATAAAGATCACTAACTAAAGTTTCACAAAGGGCAAGCGGTGTAGGCGCGAGACGCACGTTCCCTGAGCATATTTGAAGGGAGCGACAACCCAGCGAAATGGCCGTGTATGCAATGTCATGGCTTCAGCTTTTTTCAGCCCAGCTGTTCACAAAACACCCTTTGCCAGCCATTAACTGACGACAACAGTAGGAGAAATAAATTGAAATGGTTTGACTATCTGCCGCGCGATGAAAATATTGGCTCAACTATAAATAATTTGAAAAGCCTACCGGCCGATCAAATGTGGCCTGAAATCAACACAACTGCCAAAACCAGGCTGGATTTCACCCACACCATCAAACTCGATCGGGCCGTCAGTTTAGCCGATAAATCGAACGTC
>CAIYOW010000132.1 GCA_903927955.1 uncultured Methylococcaceae bacterium
AAAGGTTGTTATAATGCGCCTAAAACTTAGACTGCTGTGTGCTATTAAGCGCGGCAGGCGCAATAGCAGACGGTTAGGGTAGCTAGGTTGGTCACGTTGATATTGCTGAGGTAAAGGGGAAACTGGTTGTGACAAATATTCAGGATGTTACTAGCGTAATGAGTCCGGCTGAAAAGCGGGCGACTTATTCATTGGCGGCGGTGTACGCGTTACGGATGCTGGGCTTATTTATCATCTTACCGGTGTTGTCCTTGTTTGCCACGCAATTGGAGGATGCCACACCCGCCCTGATTGGCTTGGCAATGGGTATTTACGGATTGCCGCAAGTGTTGCTGCAAATCCCGTTTGGTCTGATGTCAGACCGCTTTGGACGCAAAAAAATAATCATTATTGGCTTGCTGATGTTTTTTGCCGGTAGCGTAGTGGCGGCATTATCGACCTCCATTTACGGCGTGTTGGTGGGCAGGGCACTGCAAGGTGCGGGGGCGGTGTCTTCCGCGATTATGGCCTTGGTGGCTGATTTGACCCAAGAAGCGCACCGCACTAAAGCGATGGCTGCCATTGGTGCCAGTATCGGCGCATCATTTGGCATTGGCATAACCGCCGGGCCAGTGCTTGCCGAATGGGGCGGTGTCCATAGCGTGTTTGCGTTAACCGCCGTACTGACCTTGTTGGCTATTGCTGCGATTGTTTTTGTCGTACCCAATGCCACCAAAACCAAGCTGCATCGGGATGCCCAATTTGTGCCTACACAGATGTCCGAGGCATTAAAAAATGCCGATTTGCTGCGCCTGAATTATGGCATATTCACCCTGCACATGATTTTGATGGCTCTGTTCGTGGTCGTGCCAACCCTGATGCGTAGCGCGGGCTTACCCGCCGGGCATGACTGGCAAGTCTACTTGCCGGTGTTCGCCACTTCAATGGCGGTGGCTATCCCGTTTATCATCATTGCCGAAAAAAAACGCAAAATGAAGCCTGTGTTTCTGGGTGCCATTGCCCTGTTGGCGCTTGCCGAACTAGGTTTGCAGCAATTTCATCAAAACCTTATCGAAATTATTGGCTTTTTGTGGTTGTTTTTTTGTGGCTTCAACCTACTGGAAGCCACCTTGCCCTCGTTAGTTTCTAAAACAGCACCGGCAGACCTAAAAGGCACGGCTATGGGGGCTTATTCCAGTTGCCAATTCATGGGGCTGTTTCTCGGTGGCTTTTTGGGCGGCTGGTTCAATGGCCAATACGGCGAATCAGCCGTGTTTATTTTCTGTGCCTGCGCTGCATTAAGCTGGCTAGTGGTGGCATTTGCCATGAACCCGCCGCGCTATTGGTCGAATCTGTTAATTTCCTTAGACAACCTTGCCCAGCAAGATGCCCAGCCCTTCATCGACGAGCTGATGGGTGTGGCCGGTGTGCAAGAGGTCCGCCCCCATTTTGAAGAAGCCGTGGCTTATCTAAAAGTGGACAACCAACAGTTAGACAGCCCGCGATTACAACATTTGATAGCGCAATATACCCACCGCCCCTATTGACAATATCCGCTGATCATTAATAGGTGACTGATAAATTATCCATCTAGGTGCGGATTAATCCGCATAACATCCTTGCTAACTTCTTGAGAGATGCCCCGTATGCCACATAGACGCTTTAAATCCAGCAAACCCACCGCCAGCATCGCCACATTAAAAACACTAGGGCTCACCAGCACCGCGCTGACCACTGATTTTAAGCACTACTACGGTTACCGGTTAGGTAGGGATGAAACCTGCCAGTCTTTGCATTATGCCTATGAGGCTCTGGCGCTGACCATCAGCGACCGTCTGACCGAACGGGGCAAGCGCACCTATAACGCTTATAAGCAGGCTGACTGCAAACGCGCCTATTATCTGTCCATGGAATTTTTGATGGGGCGCACACTCAGCAACGCCATGCTTAACTTGGGCATCAACGATGAAGTGTCTTACGCCTTATATTCACTTGGCTTGGACTTGGAAGAGCTGACCGAAAACGAACCCGATGCGGGTTTGGGCAATGGCGGCCTAGGGCGTTTGGCGGCCTGTTTTATAGACAGCTGTGCCACCTTGCAACTGCCCGTGGTGGGTTACGGTTTGCGTTATGAATACGGCATGTTCATCCAATCCATTGTCAATGGCGAACAAGTGGAAGACCCTGACCATTGGCTGCGTAACGGCAACGCTTGGGAAATTGAACGGTTGGAATATACGCAACGCATTAAATTTGGCGGTCACACTGAAACCCATGTCGATGAACATGGTCATGCCCATGTCAGCTGGGTTGGCACCCAAGACGTATTGGCCGTGCCTTTCGATGTGCCCATTCCCGGCTACCGCAATGGCACGGTCAATAACCTGCGCCTATGGAAAGCCACCGCCACTGAAGAATTCAACTTGCAGGAATTTAACGCCGGTGATTATGTGGAATCGGTGGCATCAAAAAATACCGCCGAAAATATCACTATGGTGTTATACCCTAATGATGCCAGCGAAAACGGCAAAGCCCTACGCTTGCGCCAACAATACCTATTAGCGTCAGCCAGCTTGCAAGACGTGATCGCCACTTGGATAGGCCGCCACGGCGAAGATTTTTCCGAATTTGCCGCTAAAAACACCTTTCAGCTCAACGACACCCACCCCAGCATTGCCGTTGCAGAACTGATGCGTTTGCTGGTGGACAAGCATGGCCTAGGTTGGGAGCAAGCTTGGTGCATCACTAGCCAGACTATGGCCTATACCAACCATACCCTATTGCCGGAGGCCTTGGAGCGTTGGTCGGTTAGCTTGTTTAAGCAATTATTGCCAAGATTGCTGGAGATCATTTATGAAATCAATGCCCGGTTTCTGGCCAAAGTATCGGCGCGTTGGCCTGGTGATGTGACGCGTTTGGCACGCATGTCACTGATTGAAGAAGGGCATGAACAGCACGTCAGGATGGCTTATTTGGCCATTGTCGGCAGTTATTCCGTCAATGGCGTGGCGGCATTACATTCCAAATTGCTGCAACAGGGGTTGTTCCGCGACTTTTACGAACTCTGGCCTCATAAATTCAACAATAAAACCAACGGTGTCACCCCTAGGCGTTGGCTCGCCTCCTGTAATCCCGACTTGGCTGAACTAATTACGGAAACCATTGGAGAAGGCTGGCTGACTGATCTTAAGCTGCTGAAAAATCTGGAACCCTATGCCGAAGACAGTACCTTCCGCAAGCGCTGGCATGATATCAAACAGCAAGCCAAACAGCAGCTGATTGACTACAAACGTAGCGAGGTGGGCTTGGATTTTGAAATCAATATTAATGCCTTGTTTGATGTGCAAGTCAAACGCATCCATGAATACAAACGGCAATTGCTCAATATATTGCATGTCATCCATCTTTACGACCGCATCAAGCGCGGCGACACCGACAATATGGTCGACCGGTGCGTCATCATCGGCGGCAAGGCGGCACCAGGTTATTACATGGCGAAAAAGATTGTAAAATTGGCCAACAACGTCGCCAACGT
>CAIYOW010000133.1 GCA_903927955.1 uncultured Methylococcaceae bacterium
ACAGTCTGATCCCTTTGGCCGCTCGGGAACCCCTCCGAATATCGGGTAAGCTTTGTATTATCTTTTAAAGATGGACGGTTGTCAATCAGGTTTATTCAATAATCCAACTTATTTTTAACTACGCATTCATTTTATTCATGACCGCACCCATATCACCGACAACCATTTCGCTAAAATAGCTTTTTCCGTTAGCAAATGCTGTCGCCAATACCGCACGGTCAGTGGCTGTTGGTGCCGACAGCACATAATCAGCTACTTTTTTGCCATCGCCAGGCCGACCTATGCCAACTCTTAGCCTATAAAAATCAGCCGAACCTAGGTTGGCGATTATATCCCTTAAACCATTGTGACCGGCATGACCGCCACCTCGCTTCAGCTTGATCACGCCCACGTCAAAATCGAGTTCGTCATGGACAACCAATATGTTTTCCGGCTCAATTTTGTAATATCTGGCGAGCTTGCCTACAGAAGCCCCGCTTTTATTCATATAGGTTGCAGGCTTCAACATGACCAGCTTAACAGCCCCCGTCACTAGCTCGGCAACATGCCCCTCAAAACCTGACAAATAAGACCACTGCCCAAAACCATCCTCAACCAGCTCATCCAAAAACAAAAACCCGACGTTATGCCGGGTTTTTTCGTATTGCTGGCCTGGATTACCTAAGCCGACTATAAGCCTTAGCATACTATCAAGAGTCGCTATCTGCCCCTGATTTTGATGGCATCATGGAGACAACCGGCAAATCATGCTCTGTGCCATGAGTCAATTCCACCAAAACAACACCTTCAGGTAAAGATAAATCTGACAAATGCAAGCTGCCACCGACATCTAAACCAATCAAATCCACTTCGATATATTCTGGCAAGGCAGAAGGGAAGCAAGACACTTCAACATCAACCATAGAATGGGCTGCTACCCCGCCTTTTTTACCACCTACTGAATTATGCTCATTGATAAAATGCAATGGCACATGAACTTTTACGTTTTCAGACTGAGTGACACGCTGGAAGTCAAGGTGCAAAATTTGAAACCGGAAAGGGTTACGCTGCACAGCTTTTAGGATGGCCTGCTCGGTTTTTCCATCAACAGTTATATCCAGAACATGTGAATAGACCGCCTCATGTTCAAGATGCTTAACAACTTCGTTATGGTCTAGCATTAACATTTGGGGGTCTTTGTGACCACCGTACAAAATTGCCGGCACACCACCTTTATGACGGACACGACGTGCCGCGCACGTACCAGTATGCCCACGGCTTTCAGCTACAAACTCATATACTTTCGACATCTTGATTCAACCTTTATAAGCCGTTATGGCTACTACAAATTCTATTAATCCACATAGAGCGAACTGACAGACTCACCTGACGATATCCGCCTGATGGTTTCCGCCAACATTTCTGCAACGCTGAGCTGCCGTATTTTCCCTAAATTGACAGCTTCTTGGCTTAACGGGATAGTATCCGTCACCACCAACTCATCCATATCGGAACTGCCTAAGTTTTTAAGGGCTGAGCCTGACAAAACAGCGTGGGTGCAATAAGCAACCACCTTAATGGCCCCATTTTTTTTGAGGGCTGTCGCCGCATGACATAATGTACCTGCGGTATCCACCAGATCATCAATCAGCACACAGGTACGACCTTCCACGTCACCGATTATATGCATGACCTCGGCAACGTTGGCCCTTAACCGACGCTTATCAATGATGGCCAGATCGGCATCATTCAGCCGCTTAGCAAGTGCCCTAGCCCTTACTACACCACCCACATCAGGCGAAACGACTATCAAATCTTTATATTGCTGCCGCCACACATCACCCAACAAAATGGGCGAGGCATAAACATTATCCACTGGAATGTCGAAAAAACCTTGTATTTGATCAGCATGTAAATCAACGGTCAATAAGCGGTTTGCACCGGCTTGCTCGATCATTTTGGCGACCAACTTAGCACTGATTGGCACACGGGCAGATCTTGAACGCCGATCTTGCCTTGCATAACCATAGTACGGCATCACTGCAGTGATTCTTGAAGCCGACGCACGCTTGAAGGCATCAATCATCACTAACAATTCCATCAAGTTTTCGTTCGTTGGAGAACAGGTTGGCTGAACGACAAAAACATCCTTGCCACGCACATGCTCCTCAATTTCAACAGCAATTTCACCATCACTAAATCGACCTACTGCGGCCATACCAAGGCGCATATTTAGCCGCTTAACAATACCTTCGGACAAAGCCAAGTTAGCATTCCCAGAAAACACCATCATCGAAGTGTCGTTCATTCATGCTCTCCCAAATATATTTAGTGAAGGCTTAAAAAATGGCTGGGTCGCAAGGATTCGAACCTTGGTATGCGGAGATCAAAACCCCGTGCCTTACCGCTTGGCGACGACCCATTTATATCTTTATTGTAACGTTTTTAATTTTGAATACAAAGGCGACTGGCTGACAGCTCTCGCCAAGTAAACTTGCCAATTATTGCCAAGTGCATTAAATGCCATCTCAGCCTTTTCTTTGGACTCAAATAGAGCAAACACACAAGACCCAGTACCGGTCAGCCTTGCTTCGGCGTATACTGACAAATCTTGCATGGCATATTTTATCATCTGATAATGTCCACACACCACGCTTGTGCAATCGTTGTCATGCCGCCCTGCTGTAAAGTCGGCTATTGTGATTGATTTGCTGTCGCGTGTCAAATTTTTATCAGCAAATATTTGACCTGTATTGACATGGCAATCGGGGCGGACAACCACCGCCCATGCCTCTGGCACGTCTATTTTTTGCAGTTTTTCGCCCACACCTTCTGCCCATGCACTATGCCCATAAATAAATACGGGCACATCCGCACCCAAACCAAGCCCCAATTCCATTAATTGTACAACTGACAGACCCAGCCCCCACAATCGGTTAAGCACAACCAAGGTGGTTGCAGCATCTGAGCTACCGCCCCCAAGGCCACCGCCCATTGGCAAATTTTTTTCCACCTCGATGCACACACCCTGCCCACAACCAGTGGCGGTTTTCAGCAGATTAGCAGCCCTAACTGTTAAATCATCCGCTTCAGGCACACCCGGAATAGTTGTTAACAGACTAACTTTTCCGTCAGCTTTTGGGTGGAACGTCAGCCAATCACATAAATCAATAAACTGGAAAACAGTTTGTAGCAAATGATAGCCATCGGGTCGTCGCCCCACTATCCGCAACATTAGGTTCAGTTTTGCAGGTGCAGGCCATTTCACAGACCAAATGTCCGGCTCATCTTGCCTCTGCATTATTCACATCCCATTGATCAATAACTAACTTTAACTTGGCTTTTCTATTCAGCACAGTCACTTTACGTGGCAATTGCTTATCATCCTCCCAACGCCACCGATCAGGCACACCTTCCCAACGCCAACGTTCAAGCTCAATTACCCAGTCATATTGGCTAAACCCTTCCCCGAACCGCTGATATTCTGCCGCCGGATCAGGCAACCCCAATACCCAATAACGCAATGCCTGCAAGGGTACAATCAAACCAAACTGCTGGCTAATGTAGTGCTGCGCCTGCTCGGATGATGCCACTTTGCCATTACCGAAGTCAATGCTAATGGCATTTTCCTTTAGCCGCACCAATGTTGCACCTTGACCAAACAGACCGGACAATTTAATGGCATCATCTTTTTCATGATGCTGCCAATCAATATTCGCTGTCCAAGAACCTTTTTTTTGCTCCACAGCCATTCTGCCTGAAAACTGCCACCGCTTTAATTTATACAACGACTTCATCCCCTCTTTGCCCCAAGTAGGGACATCCTGATAAGAGGTGATCGTAGTATTAACGGTGGAAGCCGTGCAGGCAGATAAAGAAAATACTAAAGCGGCCATTGCAAACCTGTTTATTGTAGGACACATCGCCATTATTCTGTATTTTTCAAAATTCTTTTCGCTACGCTTAATAGATACTCATCGCCGGGGGCAGTCTTAATGGCTTCGTCAAAAATATCTTTGGCCTCGTCTTTTTGACCCAATACCCAAAGCACCTCAACCAGATGTGCGGCTATTTCGTTCTCTTTTTGCTTGTTAAAAGCCTTACGGAGATATGCCAATGCTATCGACGGATGACCCATCTTATACTGCAACCAGCCATAGCTATCAATCACAACCGCCTCGTCCGGCCTTAACTTAAGTGCTTGCTGCAAATAACGCTCCGCTTCATCAAAGCGTATGGAACGGCTTGCCAATGAATACCCCAACGCATTCAGTGCTTCGAAATTTTTTGGATTTTTTGCCAACACCTTCTTTAAATCCAACTCCATTAGATCGAACTTGCCTAGACGATCTGCCAGCAATGCACGGCTATAAAGCAAATTTCCATCTTCAGGGGAATCGGTCAGCCCTGTTGTCAATACCGCAAATGCTTGGGCATAATTTTTTTGTTTGCTTAACAACTCCGATTGGAGCATCAAAATTCGTGTTTTTTCTTTCGGGAAACTGTCCATCATGGCCTTGATTTTCTGTGCCACTTGGTCAGATTTATTCTCCTTGGCCAACAGGAACACTGCCGAAGCAGCGGCTTCGAAAGCAAGCGGCCCATCACCAACCTGACCATACCAAGCTAAGGCCGCTTCGGCATCGCCCCGTTTTTCTTCAAGCTTGCCCAAATAAAAGCTACCCTGCCAGCGGGTTTGCGGTTGAGCCAATAAACCTTTAAATATGTCTTCGGCCTCATCATTTTGATTGTCTTGCAGATAAATGAGGCCTAATGCCAACTGGCTTTCATGGTCAGATGGGTTTTCCGAAATAATGTCCCGCAAAATTGTGGCTGCTTCAGGGTAACTTTCTGTTTTGAGCAAGACCTCGGCCAACATACGCTTGAGTTTTTGGTTGCCGGGATGCTTACCGATGCCATCGCGCAAAAGGCTTGCCGCCTTACCTAAATCACCTGACATGACAGCTATTTGCGACTGTAAAATTAGTGCTTTATCCCAGTCTGGCTGGATTGCCAAAGCTTTTTGCAAATAACTTTCAGCCAATGCCTTATCGTTCAGTTGCATTGCCATAAATGACTGCAAATATGGGATAATGGTCAGATTACTGTGTTGGGCAGATAGCGAAACCAATGCCTTCGCCAACTCCGGCAACCTTTGTTCCTTTTGCAACAGAGAAGCCACCTCCATGATGTTTTTTTCAAATTCGTCAGCAGGCATTTGCAACAGAATTTCCAGATGGTTTTCTGCCGCCACTTGGTCACCTGTTGACAACGCCATTAAAACAGCAAGCTTTCTGGCACTGGTGTTTTCAGGGGCTTGCCGCAACCACATCCCCAATGCCTCATTAGCCTTTTTTGAATCTTTCATATACATGGCAATAACCACGGCACGCTCCGCAAAACGCGGGTCTTTGACACGTCGGGCAGCCTCCAAATAACCTTCTAAAGCGATGTCGTACCGGCCTCTTTGCCCTGCCAATTCGGCGGTCAACAACATAAACATTACATTGGGATCGATTGATGTTTTGGCTTCCTTGGCCGGCACATCGGCTTTAGCAACACCAACCTTTACGGGCGGCACTGAACTGGCAACAGGCGCTAGCGGCTTCGGCGAATTGGCACAGCCACAAAGTCCGCCAAGCATTAGTAAGAACAATAATCTAAAAATTAACACTCATAATCCTATTTTGATGCCCAAATTTTCTATAGATTACCAGAAAATGCGATGGATTCAGACTGCTGAATTTTTCGCTACCGATAAAACTATTCTAATTATTGCAATACCACTCCATAATATGCACCTACCCGCTTAGCAACTGACCCCTGCATTTCCTTTCTACCACCCATAATTCTGAACCGCACCAGTGCAACCCGACCAACATGAGCAACGTTTCGTTCCGTTCCGGCCCGCCCCTCCCTGTCATCCGCATTGCCATGCCGCATCAACACTTACCCTCACTGACACGATAACATGACACTTTTAGTTGTAGGGATCAATTACGCTAACGCACCGGTCAGCATTCGCGAACGCTTGGCCTACCCAGCGGAAATATTACATTCATCACTACAGGAACTGCGTCGGCTTAAAAACGTGACTGAGGCGGCTATCCTGTCCACTTGCAACCGCACCGAATTCTATTGCTCTGCGGCCATACCCAACCAACAAGAACTTATTGCGTGGGTATCCGAAAACAAGAACATAAGCAGCCAGGAATTTGTACCTTACCTGTATTCCTATACTGACAGCGCCTTTATCCGGCATATTTTGCGTGTGGCGTGCGGTCTGGACTCGATGATTCTTGGAGAGCCGCAAATTTTGGGGCAAATGAAAACGGCCTATCAAGCCGCTTGTGATGCTGGGACTTTGGGCAAACCTTTAGGTAAATTGTTCCAACACACCTTCAGTGCCGCCAAAAAAGTCCGCACCGATACCGCCATTGGTGCCAGCCCTGTTTCGGTTGCTTTTGCGGCCGTACAATTGGCACAGCAGATTTTTGATAAACTGGGCGATCAAACTGCGTTGTTGATCGGCGCAGGTGAAACTATTGAGTTGACTGCCCGGCATTTGTCAAGGCAAGGCATAGGACGCATCATTATTGCCAACCGCACTTATGGCAAAGCCCATAGCTTGGCGGCTTTGTTCAATGGCTACGCCATCTCCTTGTCGGAATTGCCCAACCATTTGGCGGAAGCCGATATTGTCATTTCGTCAACAGCCAGCCAATTGCCCATACTAGGCAAGGGGCGCGTAGAAAGCGCCTTAAAGAAACGCAAGCACAAGCCCATTTTCATGGTTGACTTAGCAGTGCCCCGAGACATTGAAGCTGAAGTGGAGCAGTTACAGGACGTTTATCTGTATACCATTGACGACTTACAACATACCATTGACCAAAATATGAATTCGCGGCGTGAAGCGGCCCAACAAGCAGAAGAAATCATCGACACCCAAGTCGATCACTTTATGGCTTGGTTAAGGGCGCAAGAAGCCCAATCGACCATACGCGATTACCGAAAACAAGCAGAGCAACAGCGTGATGAAGCACTGCAAAAAGCCTTGGCTTTGCTCAAAAACGGCATTCCTGCCGAAGCGGCATTAGAACGCTTAGCGCATACCTTAACCAACAAATTAATGCACACACCCAGCACACAAATCAGGCTGGCAGCCGAAAATGAACGGCAAGACCTGATTGCCGCCATACATGAAATTTTTAAACTAGACAAAGCGCAATGAAGCCCTCGATACAATTAAAACTGGAAAGCCTGTGCGAACGTTATGACGAAATCGCCGCCCTGCTGTCTGAGCCAGACACCCAAAGCAACCAAAACAAATTCCGCGCATTAAGTCAAGAATACGCACAAATCGCCAGCTTGGTGGCATGTTACAAACGCTACCAACAAGCGTTGCTACAATTGGCTGCCGCCGAAGACATGGCAAACGACAGTGACCCGGACATGCGCGAGCTGGCTAAGGATGAAATGGGCGACGCACAAAGCCTGATTGATGCCCTTGACCATGAGCTGCAACTGTTGCTACTGCCTAAAGACCCCAACGACAACCGCAACATTTTTTTAGAAATCCGTGCCGGTACCGGTGGCGACGAGGCGGCGATCTTCTCCGGCGACCTATCCCGTATGTACCAACGCTATGCAGAACGGAAAGGTTGGCAAACTGAAATTATCAGCGAGAGCCACGGCGACCACGGCGGTTACAAAGAGGTTATCTTGCGTGTATCAGGGCGTGATGTTTATTCACAACTTAAATTTGAATCGGGCGCCCACCGAGTGCAACGGGTGCCGGAAACCGAATCGCAAGGCCGTATCCATACCTCGGCCTGCACCGTCGCCATTATGCCGGAAGTGGAAGAAATGGATGCTTTTGACATTAATCCGGCGGATTTAAAAGTGGACACCTACCGCGCCTCCGGTGCAGGCGGACAGCACGTTAACAAAACCGAATCGGCAATCCGTATTACCCATGTCCCGACCGGCGTGGTGGTGGAATGCCAAGATGAACGCTCACAGCATAAAAACCGCGCTCGCGCCATGTCCTTGCTGGCATCCCGGCTATTATCAGCCGAGCAGGAAAAACATCATGCCGAACAGTCGGCAACGCGAAAACTGCAAGTGGGCAGTGGCGACCGCTCCGAGCGCATCCGAACCTACAACTACCCACAAGGCCGCTTAACCGACCACCGCATCAATCTGACCTTGTACAAATTGGAAGAAATCATGCAGGGGGGCTTGGAACAAGTCCTACAGCCGCTGATTAGCGAACACCAAGCGGAACTTCTGACCCAACTGGGTGACAACTAAAGCCAATGGCGCACATTAAAGACTTACTTGCCGAAGCGGCCAACACACTGGCCGACAGCTCCCGTTCTGCCGTACTGGATGCTGAAGTGCTGTTATGCTGGCTACTCGATAAAAATAGGTCTTTTCTTCGCGCTTGGCCGGATTTCGAGGTGGACAGAGCCACGGCACAGCGGTTTTCACAAGCGGTCAGCGAACGCAAAGACGGTAAGCCGATTGCCTATTTAACCGGCAAACGGGAGTTTTGGTCACGCGATTTCATCGTCAACAACACCGTGCTTATCCCAAGACCAGAAACCGAATTATTGGTGGCGTTAAGCCTCTCATTAATAAATCCAAGCCAAGCACAACACATCATTGATCTGGGTACGGGTTCAGGCGTTATTGCCATTACCTTGGCGATGGAATGCCCTCATGCACACATTTATGCCGTTGATGCCAGCCCTCTGGCACTCGCCACCGCACAACAAAATGCCGTGCTGCACCATGCCAGCAATATCCGATTTTACCTGAGCGATTGGTTTGATGGCGTGCCTGAAGGGCGATTCGATTTGGTTGTCAGCAATCCGCCTTATATTGACGCTGACGATGAACACCTGCAACATGGCGATGTCCGCTTTGAGCCTCCTTCGGCTTTAATTGCATCTCAACAAGGGCTTGGCGACCTTTTAAAAATTGCCGATAGCGCCCGCAAGCACTTAAAAACGGGCGGGCATTTGTTGCTTGAACACGGTTACAACCAAGCCGCTGCGGTGCAAGTCCTGTTGGCGCAATGGGGCTACCAAAGCGTACAAACCCACCTTGATCTGGCGGGTCAAGCTAGAGTGACCGTCGGGCAATGGCTCGGTTAAGCCTGCACCCAGCAACCACTTTATTTTGACCAACTGACAGCAACCCTTAAGGCCAATCCTATGCAAATATCGCGCAAAATAGCCAACCAGCTCTTACACTGGGCACAATGCTCGCCTAACACGGAAATATGCGGCTTATTGGCTGGTATCAACAACCAGCCCACGCGCTGCTACCTGATCAAAAACGTGGCGGAAAACCCGCAACAACGCTTCCTGCTGGATCCTGCCGGACAAATTGATGCCATGCGCACCCTACGCGAGCAGCATGAACAATTGCTTGCTATCTTTCATTCCCACCCGCACGCACCCGCATCGCCTTCCGCCACTGATTTGGAATCCGCCCTGTACCCTGACGTGCTAAACCTTATCATTTCATTAAACACCAAAGGCTTGCTGGAAATGCGGGGGTTCATCATCAACAATAAGATTGCCGAGGAAATTGCCCTGACACTCATCGAGTGAAACTCGCGCCTGGCTAGCCGTGCGGCCTAAGCAAGGCCGCGTAACATCAATTGCTCGATTTATCTTCTATCCTTTTAATAACCGCCCATGCCCCACCACCAACCTTTACCACCCGACGCCTTAAAGTTCAGCGCCGATTTTAGCGCCTTGGAACTTCCAGAAATCCCCCGCACACCGCTACCCGTACTGGGGCAACCTAGGGCACAAAACGCGCTTGAATTTGGTGTGGCCATGAACCGCCCTGGCTACCATATTTTTGTGCAGGGAGAACCAGGGTTAGGCCGGTTGTCCATGATCAGGCAGCAACTCGATGCGCTGGCACAAATCCAACCAGCGCCGCACGCTTATGCCTATGTCAATAATTTTGACAACGCCCACGAACCACTCGCTTTGCAGCTACCTGCCGGACAGGGGCAAGATTTTGCCACACACATTGAAAATCTACTGGACGACGTGCTGGCAACTTTTCCTGCCGCCTTTGAAAACCCTGCTTACCAGCAAAAAAAGACGGCATTGGAACGCCAGTTCAATCAGGCATATAACCACGCGCTCGATCTTGTTGACAATAAAGCCCGTGCCGTTGACATCGCCCTGTACCGTGACAACGAAACCATAAGTTTCTCGCCTTTGCGGGACCATAAGACACTCGATGAAGAACAGTTTTCGCAATTGCCACTGGCACAGCGGGAAATTTTCCATCAACACGTCGAAACCTTGCAAGATTATCTGGCTGAGGCATTACTGGAACTGCCACAATGGCGGCGGGAATTGACCGACACCACCAAGCAACTGGACTACGACACCATCAACCAAGCAACCGCCCCGCTGTTTGTCACACTGGAAAGCCAATATGCTGCTATTGATGATGTCATCAGTTATGTATCGGCACTAAAAAACCAGCTTTGCACCACCATCGCCGAACACCTGATGCCCGGTGCAGCAGCACAAAGCAATGGCAGCAAACGCGCCCAGCTGATGGAGCAATACCTGCCTAATATTCTTGTCGATAGCCAACCCGGCACTGGCGCACCAGTCATTCACGAACCCCACCCGACCTGGCAAAATTTATTCGGGCGTATCGAATACAGCAACGACCAAGGCACTTTAGTGACTGATTATCGGCGTATTTGCGCAGGGGCATTACATAAGGCCAATGGTGGTTACTTAATCTTGGATGCCGAAAAAATGCTCGCTCACCCGTTTGTATGGGAAGGGCTAATACGCGCCTTACAAACGGGCCGCATCCAGATTGAATCGCCTTATCCCGAACAAAGCGGCCACACTGTCACCCTAAAACCAGAAGTTATCCCACTGAATGTAAAACTTATTTTAATGGGCGACAGTGATGTTTATTATTTCTTGGCAGAACTTGACAACGAATTTAAAGAACTGTTTAAAGTCCTCGCCGATTTTGGTCAGCGTATCCCACACAGCGCCGACAACATCGCCCAATTTGCCTTGTTGATGCGCAAGCAAGCCGCTGATTCTGGCAGCAAACCATTAACCCGCCATGCCATTGCCGCCTTGTTTGAACATAGCTGCCGTCTGGCGGAAAGCCAACAGCATTTTTCCGCCCGTATTAATGACGTACTGGAAATCATCGGCGAAGCCAACTTTTTCTGCAAAAGTACGCAGATTGACCGAGCTGATGTTGACCAAGCGTTGGCAGCCAGGGAATACCGTAACGGACGGGTGTCGGAAGAAATACTCGAAGACATCTTGGATGGCACTATTTTAATCGACACCGAAGGCGAAGCGATTGGTAAAATCAACGGCCTGACCGTCTTAGAAATTGGTGGCAGCAGTTTTGGCGCCCCCGCACGCATCACCACCACGGTTTATCCGGGCTCGCGCGGCATTGTTGATATTGAGCGCGAAGCGGAATTGGGGCAAGCTATCCATTCCAAAGGCGTAATGATCTTAACGGGTTATTTGGGCCATTTTTATGCCCAGCAATTTCCATTGGCTATTTCTGCCAGCATTGCCATCGAACAATCCTATTGCCATATTGATGGTGACAGTGCCTCGCTCGCTGAGCTGTGTTGCCTGATTTCCGCACTGACCCGAACGCCCATCAAACAAGCCATTGCCATCACCGGCTCTATTAACCAATACGGCGAAGTACAAGCCATCGGTGGGGTTAATGAAAAAATTGAAGGTTTTTTTAGACTCTGCCAAGCACGTGGACTCACCGGCGACCAAGCGGTCATTATCCCCGCCGCCAACAAACGCAACCTGATGCTAAAACAAGACGTGCTGGATGCTGTTACCCAAGGCCAGTTCAGCGTTTATTGCGTGGCAACAGCCAATGAGGCATTGGAGTTGCTAACCGGCGAACCAGCCGGACAGCCGGACGCTGAAGGCAATTATCCTGACAACAGCATTAACTTTACAGCCATCTCCCGACTGAAAGAAATTTCTGAAATGACCGATGATGAAGAAAAAGCGGAGGAAAGCTAATGGACAATGAATTGATAGTCCATGCCCGTCAATTGGGCGAAACATTGCTGGCAGTGCACAAAACGGTGGTGACGGCCGAATCGTGCACGGGGGGTTGGGTTGCCCAAACCATCACTGAAATTGCTGGCAGCTCGCATTGGTTTGAGCGCGGCTTTGTCACCTACAGCAACGCGGCAAAAATAGACATGCTCAGCGTCAGCCCCCAGACACTGGCCTTGTTTGGCGCGGTCAGTGCCGAAACCGCTGGCGAAATGACCAGTGGCGCATTGGCACACAGCCTAGCCGATCTGGCTATCGCCATAACAGGCATTGCCGGGCCGGATGGCGGCAGCGCAGAAAAACCGGTTGGCTTGGTATTTATCGCTTGGCAATGGCGGGGGCAAGCGCCTACGGTTGTCAAAAAACTATTGACTGGCAACCGTCATGAAATCAGGCGGCAATCGGTAGCTAGCGCCTTGCTATTACCGTAAGCAAACAACCCCAATAGTGTTATGGGCTAACGCAACTGGAATCAAAGACCATCAAAATAATGCCCCGCCCCCAACAACGGGGTTCTGGGATTAATTGCCACTTTAACGGAAAGGGTCTCCAGCAAACCATAAAAGCGACCTTTGCTTTTAAACGCTTCTATAAATCTGCCATCCTGCAAAACCGGTAATATTTTTGGGGCTATGCCGCCGCCAATAAACACACCGCCGGTCGCCAAACATTTCAACGCCAAATTACCCGCTTCCGCACCGTACAGTTCAACGAATAACCGGACTGCCGCCGTACACGCATCATCTTCGCCCTGAACGCCCAGGCGCGAGACAATGGCATTACGGTCAATGCCTTCTTGGTTGGTTTGCGGTACGGCGGGACACGGGGGGGCGATGCCTTCGGCACAGACAAAATCGTACAGCTGGCTAAAGCCATTGCCCGAGATAACGCGCTCACAACTGACATGCCCCGGGAATAACGGGCGCAAATAGGCCAGTAGGCGGTCTTGTTGGTCGTTTTGTGCCGCTAAGTCGCAATGTCCGCCTTCGGTTGCCATGGGCTGGTGGCGACTACCATCCCAATACAAAATGGCTTCGCCCAAGCCGGTGCCGGCGGCTATCACGGCAATGTTGCCGGATTGCTTTTGTGCCAGTGGATTCAGTTCAATCAGGTCGTTGTCCGGCAAATGCAACATGCCCAAGGCCATGGCCTCCAAGTCGTTCAGCAATTTCACCCGGTCGGTGCCCAGTTTGCTTTGCAGGTTGGTGGTGTCCAACAGCCAAGGCAAATTGGTGGTTTGGCAGCGTCCGTTGACCACCGGCCCGGCCACACCCAAGCAAGCCGAAGACAAGTTGATGCCTTCAGGCAGAAATACAGCTAAGATGTCGTCAAAGCGGGCAAATTCGTGGCTGGAAAAAGTCTGTTCAAGCACTTCCAGTAAGGTGTTGTCCGCTTGCCTGCTATACAGCGCCAAAACCGTTTTGGTGCCGCCAATGTCACCGGCTAAGATCATATTGCCCTCCTATTGAGGCTTTATTTAATGATGGTCTAACAAGTGTACCAAAGCATCGAGCATTGCGTTAGCCACATGGTGCGGAGGTTGTTGGTAAAACGCTTGCCAAGCAAGCGTTTTATAATCGCCATACTGATCCAGATGGTCAGGATGGGCTTGCAACCAACTGATTCTTACGGCATGACCAATTAATATATCGACGACCAGCATATCATCAATCTGTAATGGATGGCTGTCGATAACCGACGCGATGGCCTTCAACGCTTCCACATGCAATTGCCGATAAACCGGCGACTGGATTTTATTCAGCAAGTGGTTGACATGCAATTTAAAACTTTGTTCGCCTGGGGTGTTTTGCGAGAGGATGATATCGCTGTCCAAGCAGTTTTTGCTATTCAGCTTGTCGCCGATCACCAAGCCTTTGCAATGGTGCAGTACAGTCCATACGCTACTGAAAAAAGCCTTGTCCTCCCTGCCGACACTGCCTTTTTGCTCGCGCCATTCATACCAGCCATTACCTTCGCCCCGGTCTTTAGGGTTGATGCTGGCAGGGAAACGTATCTGCCCCAATGCACGGCAATCGCCTTCAAAATGTAAGGATTCTGCAACGCCTAGCTGGTCTTCAGTATTGCTATAGTCTTCCAGTGTTTCGCGTAATTTTACCGACAAATCGTAAGGTGGCAACGACAACAGTTCGTTGAATGCTTGCCCTAAAGAATTGCACTGGCTCTCGCGCTGCTGGCGGACAATCAGCAGCTGCAAGATATGCCCAACCCTGACCGTGTACATATCGGTGAACAGCTCAGGATGGGCTTTGACCAGCATGCCCAAGTACAGCACCAGTTCTTGGATGATGATACGTTCGCTGACATCATTGTTAAACGCGCCAATGGTCTGCAATATCTCTGAAGAATCGGCAGGTCGTTTCATGGTGGCTTTGCCGCTGTAAACCCGCCCCAAGGTCAGGTTATGCTGGCGCACCAGTAGTTCTGTGGCGGCCTGTTCCAGATTAATGTCATATTTGCCCAGTAGCCCGGCACAACGCCTGACCACATACCAGGCATGTTGGTCACCGGCCCGCGCGTAAACCTCTTCCAGCAAATCCCGAACGGTGCAGGCAGCACCGTCTCCGGCTACCAAATGAGTGGCAAAATCCAAACCATGGCGGCTAGCCAGTAAGCTGAGCGCTTCCATTTGTGCGAACAGATTGCCATTGCTGTTGAGTTCTGCCAGCAGGCTAGCATCACCGCCAATTTCCCATTCTGTCAGCAAGGCCGCTGGTAATGCTGTTGCGGGCTGCCCGCTATCTGGCAGCACCGTTTGGCAAGGCCGTTCCACCTCTTCCCAAGTGGCAGTTGAAAATTGGAAATCGTGTAGATAATTGATTTTTTCGTAGCTGGATGTGGCAATAAAATCGCCCAAAAAGCCTAGCTCCACGGCTATCGCCTGACAGTTGCCAGATTGCAATTCTTTGATAAAACTGATTAATACGGCACGGTTTTGGCTGTCGAGCATATTTTGCCGGATATTCATCACCACCAGCGGGTTGCCCGCCCTGTCCCAATGTTTGGCGATATAGGAAAACTCCAGGCGCAAACGTTGGATGAGCAAGCGGTTATCCATTGCCAGATAAAAGCCCTTTTGGCTAAGGCATTGCGGCGAAAACACCAATTTTTCACCCGACAATATATACAGCTTGGAGGTTGCCAATGTCCGCAATTGCCGTAACGGCCTGCCGGTCAGGCCAATGCGGTCATTACGCCCAACATGGGTATAAGCGGCAGCCAGTTCCATGGCCTCCCTGACCTGGATCGGCGAAATTTCCGCCAAGGTTTGGGCACTAATGCCATCCGCCAATAAATCGGCTTGCACCGCCTCATCCTGCGCCAACAAGGCCACTTGCAGCTTGTCGAACGGCTGACTGACGGCTTTATGCCGCCCCAACGGGTCAATATCGGCAATGGTCAGCAAACCGTCCTGAATCAGGCAGCCCAAAATAAACAGGCTTTGTGCCCATACTAGCGGTACATTTTCATTAGCAATGCGGTTTTGACTTTGGGGCTTGGCTTTTTCTGCGGCAATGTCTTCTTTCGCCACCTTATACAGCTCAGGCAATAAATACTGTCCGTTCTGTTCAACCAGCAGCGCCTCAAGTTTTTCGCGATACGAAGCAGCGCCCCCGATATCGCCAGCACATAGCTTGTTGAGCAGCAGATAGGTGAAAAACAGTGGCCATTCACATTCTATAGCTTGGAATTGTTTCAACTCCTGCGGGTCATAGTGTAGGCGGCGGCTATCTTCTATACTGGTCTGGTGACCATCCAGCAAAAATCGTTTGCAGCCATAACGGCCTTCTAGTTTTTCGCAAATAAGTTTTTCAGTGTTGATACGGATAGTCGGGTTATCAATGGCAAAAGCAGGGAATCCGGTGATGGACAGTAGCGCTGAATCGGTTTCTTTGGACAACGATTCCCTAGGCAACAATGATTCCAGCGCGATACGGCTACGGGCAATATCGTCGCTAATGACATGGATAACTGCGGCTTGCCCGCCGTCCTTGCCAAATAAGTTGAAGCCGGACAAGGCTTCCAAGGCGGCTTTTGCCATACCCATGGAGCTGGCATTAAGTTCGGCTATGCCGTGGTTGATTTTATTGCCGCGCTCCCAGATGCCATAATCCGGAGTCCGGTAGGCACGGCTAATATAATGGACGAGGTTTTGGACAAAATTCACTTCATTAAGGGTGAAAATAATCCGTAAGCCCGAAGCCGTCATTTGCGCCAGCATCAATAAAAACAGTGAAGTGGCATCCAACTGTAAATGCCCCCATTCATTGTCGCCCACCACTACCGCACCGGATTTGGTGTCGTATTTAGCGTGCAAGGCATCTAATGGGTTTTGCGTATGCTTGAATTTTTCTACTTTTGGGGCTTGGCGCATCATAGCCGTCAACAAGCCACGCATTAATTTAACGGTGCTTTGCTCCAACAGATAGGTTTTGCCAGGGTCTTCGCCGCTGCGGCGATAGGCCAATGCCAAGCCCCATGCCGCCAAAATGCTGTAAACATTATCGCGTACCCACGCATCGGTATAATTGCCGTGGATGGTGACGGCAGTGCTGGCGGGCAGCAAGCCGCTGACCCAATCTTGACGGTTCAGGATAATATCCTGTACCTGTTGGTAATACTGGTCTAGTGGTTTTAGATCGCCATTGGTTTTCATGGTAGAAGCTTCCTTCCTAAGTAAAGAGTGGAAACGAAATGGGGATTGGCAGGGATGAAACGGCACATTGGCAATAACCCAATGTGGCTAAAGCTGTTTTCTGCAATCAAAAAAAAAGCGCTTTATCCTTATCCTGGATAAAGCGCAACCACCTTACAAACGGCAACAAACACTACAAGGTTTAACACGACACAGAAAACTAACATCTTGCAATTAATAATGCAGCTACTATGCCACATTGTTATTTTTGTTTATAACAAAGCTTAACCTACTAAAAAATAATCACTATACTGATTAATGTCGGCAGGGGGCGTTTGGCGGGGTTTAAACGGCTGGGCATTTATGCACGAAAAATGCCCCAATTGGACGGCAATTGCACCAAGCATGTGCATAAGCTCGTTTAAGGCCAATCACTCCGCCGGATGCTGCTATCTATGAAGACTTAAATGCCACAATCAGTTATATTGTTAAGGAATTGGCTACCCCTTCCAGAGCAACCGGAAGTACTGGACTAAAAGCCAAAACCTAATAGCAAGCACCGCATGTTGTGCTGCTGCCGACAAAATTATTACCGCTGCGTTGCGTTCGCCACGCTATTGATGAGGACTTTTAATGGAACTTTTTTTACAGTCTTGGCCACCACTGGTGGCTGATTGGCTTGCTTTAACCGTGGCAAACCCTGCGTATGCCGCCACTATTGCCGGTATTGTCTGGTTATTGACCGCTATGCTGGGTGCTATCCGAGCTAGGGGCTTAAAAAAGGTTATTCGCCGAACAGAACAATTGGGTCAGCAACTGCAACAAGCCTTGGACGATGCCAACGGGCAGTTACATAGCACCCTGCAAAGCTTGGCAACCAGTCAAGAACAAATGGTGCAAGCCAAAGCCGATGCCGATCAGGCCCAGCTCACAGCCTCGGCGCTGCACACCCTGCTGGTGCAGCGTAACAACCAAATTGCCGGTGTCATACAGCGATTGTCAATCAGCTTTGATATGGGTGAACGCCCCATTGCGGTGACAGAAGATGTGCAAGCGGACACACTGTGGGAGCAGCATGACCGGACACTCAACCAACTAATTGCCAGCTTGCGTGCGGAAAGCCAAGCCAAAATCGCTTGGCAAAACGATTGCCAAAGCGAAGTGGCAAAACGGGCAGCTTTGGAGGCACAAGTTGTGCCTTTGCAAGCCCAGCTAGGCGAGCATTCTGGGCAAATAGAAGCGCTGATGACCAAGCAGAATGACTATATAAACCATATCGGCTTATTACAGCAAAAATTGGCTGAACAAAACGACTTGTATCTACAGCTAGAACAACAGACCGAAGCCTCGTTGGGGCATTTTGCCGAATGTCATGAAGCGGATGCGCAGCGCTTGGAAGAGCTGAAGCAACAGCTGGGCGAGTTGGAACATTACAAGATACAAAATAGTCAATTACAAGCATCATTAGCTGCAAAAGAGGGCGAAATTGCCCATTGGCAAGATCAAGCCAAGGCATTACAGGTCAATACCCTGCCTGCGCAAGTGGCGGACAATGATGAAGTGGCTGAATTAGCCACGCATAATAATGAAGCGCAACACCTTCAAGAACAACCGATAGTGCCCGCCTTGCCTGATGACAACGCCGCAACGCCCCCCTCAGAAGAACTTTTGGCGCCAACTACGCCCGACATAGTTGCAGACTTTCCAGCAGAGCCGCCTGTGGAAGAACCTACCGAACAAGAGTCCGAGGCTGTTGTGACTGATGTGGAAGCAGTGGCGCTGCCAGAAGTTCAGGCTACCGAAGAACACAATGCTCTAGGTTTTATGAAAAATCTGTTCGGCAAAAACAAGGCCGCACCCATTGAGGAAGCTGAAGAAGTGGTTGCCATAAAACATTCCGAACCGGATACACTTGTGCAACACACAGCCGATTCAGCGGAACATCCTGTGTCAAGCGATCCGCTGGGCTTTATGAAAAATATATTTAAAAATAAGCAACCGGTTGAGCCAGAGCAGCCCTTGACTATAGTTGAAGAGAGGTCTGAGCCGGAAATTGCCGAACCCGTCGCTGACAATCAAGCCTTTGGCTTTATGAAAAAACTGTTTGTTAAGACCGAACCTGAACCGATTGTGTTGGAGCAGACGCCAGAACCGCCGATAGCACCTGAAGAAACATCTGCCAAACCGGCAGACCCGCTCAAAGGTTTTTACCGTCTGTTTTCGATGAAAAACAAGTCTAGCAACGAAGAAGGTTAAAAACGGCAGGGAACCGTCCACTAAAAGGTGGCTGCGATTGCCCGCCCCTTTTTATCTAATCGTAAATCCTTTCATCAGTATCGCCGCCAAAATGTAAATTGGCTTTAAGAAAAAACAAATCAGACCCTTCGGTCAGGCCAAAACCAAGACCGAGTGAAGACGGCATGGCGTTAAACAACACGGTATGCAGGGTAGGAATCACATAATGCTGCTGCTGACCGGTTGGCGTGACGTTATCAACTCTGCCCACACCGCCATAGAACTGTAGCCCTAGGCGGGAATGTTCCCACATTTGGTAGCTGGCTTCACTCCGCCAGCCCACCTCAAAAACTTCTTTGTGGTTAGGGCCAATAATCACCTTATCAATATCTGGGGCATTAACAATAAAAGTCCAATCCCCCACATCTTTTTGCAGTGTTAGCATAAATTCCGATTCCAGCACATCATCATTGAATTTGGAAGTCCACCACTCAATTTCACTGTACCAGCCCAGATCAACCGGTAATTGCCCTGCTTCGGCAAACCGCCCCCGAAAACGGAACTTTGACCCGGCATATTGCAAATCCCCCCCGTCAGGGCGGGCAAGATTGAGATAGTAGGCAAAATCGGTCTTGTCGGTAATGCCATATTCCAACTCCACGGCATAACGCATCATACTTTGGCTGCCAATTTCGCCGTCTTCCCCCTTTTGCCCCGCGACCACATAACTCGACAGCAATTCGGGATCAAGATTACCTTTGCCCTGTGTACGGTATCCATAAACTTGAAATTCGAAGGGATCAACCGCGAAAGCCGTTATGGGCAGGCAAGTCATAAACAACGCGTATAACGCAGCGGATAATGTGGCAAGCCGATTGAGTGGCATAGCAGTGTTCCTATAAATTAACGATGATGAATGATAATCATTATCATCTATACATGTCAACAATCATGCAAAGAAATCTGGTTGCCCAATTAGCCTTTACCATTAAATAGTTACGGTTGTTATAGATTCTTTATCGCGTATATAATCCAATCAGCATCCAACTTATGTTGTCAAAGGGGGGGTGTTAGGGAGTTGAATTTATGGACGTTTTAATAAAAAAAATTTACAGGAAGGATAAAAAATGAAAACGTTACGCGTTACAAATAGTCTACTTTGCTGGGCTGGGCTGGGCTGGGCTTTGACAAGCCCATTAGTGAGTGCTGGAGAGTTTGTTGACCCTCCGGTTTTTACCAGCGATACTGCCAGTAAAACCCTGGATTTGCTGATGGTTGCCAAACCGGCACCGATCGATGCCATTCCCGGCGTGACGGGGTGGGCTTACGAAATTTGCGCGCGCCAATACACTAACAGTACGGGTGATGGCTGCCTGCCCGGCATGGCCAACCCGAACCCCTATGGCGGTTCGCGTTTGCAGCTGAATCCTGGCGACACCCTGAAAGTGCATCTGGTCAACCGCTTGCCACTGATTAACGAAGCCAAACACAAAGACGACCCGGGCGAATCATTTTTGGCACAAAACCCCACCAATTTGCACACCCACGGCATGTTGGTCGCCCCTAGTATGCCCGCCGCTGGTGTTGCCAATCCGGTTTATGGCGATTCGGTATTTGTTTTGGGCTTTAACTCGGCGAACGGTGCGCCTGACATTACGCCAACTTCCCATATCCACGGTGATGTGCGCACCGACACCATAGACTACCAAATACTCATACCCGCCAACCATCCCTCGGGGTTGTTTTGGTTCCATCCCCATGCCCACGGCATTGCCTTAAACCAAGTTTCTGCAGGGTTATCCGGCATTATTACTATTGGGCAAGTGAAAGATTACTTGCACAACTTGCCCGCCAACACCAATACCCGGCATGTGATCCTTAAAGACACCCAAATCAGCAGCAACCAGATATTGAGCGATCAAGAAGACCCCGGCCTGTGTGCCACGTCAACTTCAGCACCAGGCGTTTGTACCGCCGATGATGGCAGCCAATGGTTTTTTACCCTGAGCGGGCAACTCAACCCCACTTTTACAGTTAATTCAGCCGGTGAAATCTGGCGTATCACCAATGCGTCCGCCAGCGTCACTTACGAGCTGCAATTAACCAAGAACACCAAGGGAACAGTAGCACCTCCCACCAATATGGCATTGCAAGTGCTTTCCATAGACGGTATTAGTGTCACGCCCAACACAGGTGCGTCCTTGGGTGACCTGAAAATAATTGGTGGTGCAAAGTTTCGGCCTATCCCATGTCCCGGTGTTAAAAGTGCCAATCCTGCAGTGGTTTGTGCCAATAGCCTGCATATGATGCCAAGCTCCAGAGCGGAAGTATGGGTGGTCAACCGCGATGCCAGCGGCACTATTATCAAGGCTGATGGCAGCCAAGCCATTTTGCAAACCGCAGGCTATGCCACCGGCCCCGTCGGAGACAACTGGCCCGCCATCACACTGGCACAGGTGAGCTTTTCTGGCGGCACTGCACTAAAAAAGGCCCCGGCACTTGCTGTTGCGCCATCTGGACTGGATTACAATCAGATAGTCGCGCAACTGACCACCGCCAACGCTGCTGTAGCCCCTAACGCGGCTTGCAAACCGTTACCGGCAGGCTGGAAGCGCCGAATCTTCTACGGTAATCCTATTGATACTAATTTTGGCTTGGGCTTTGAGCTGATTGATGACAAAGGTCATGCCGTGCCGGGGTCGTTCCAAATATCGCGGCTTTCCCTAATGCAGCAAAAACAGTGTGCTTGCCACTAGGTAAAGGCAACACACCCGCGTATGAGAAATGGGAGCTGATTAATGTGACTGGCGAAGACCACAATTTCCATATCCATCAAACCAAATTTAGGGTGTTGACCAAAGGCGAGGTGCTGGGGGCTACTTCTGGCGTATCCGCAAAAGGCATTTTGCAAGACAATGTGCCTTTGCCTGCAGGCGGGGAAGGTTGTGATGGCACGGTGGCAAGCTGGCGAAGCAAAGCTTGCCAAGCTACCCGCACCGTGGTGGAAATACCATTTGCCATTGCTGGAGATTTTGTTTTCCATTGCCACATCTTGGAACATGAAGACGGCGGCATGATGGCAACCATTCATGTGGTGGGGGCGGCAAACTAAGCATTGACCGATATATTAAGCTAATAGGAGTTGTGGGAGTGGCTTTGTTAGTCCCAACGAGGCCCCAGCCTCTCCCACAATTGCATGGTACTACCTCAACACTGGCAGCTCGGCATCAACCCCGGTATTCTGCGCACGGTGGCGCAACCAATGATCCATCAGCACAATAGCCACCATAGCTTCGGCAATCGGTGTGGCGCGGATGCCCACACAAGGGTCGTGGCGGCCTTCCGTGACCACATCAATCGCCTCACCAAAACGATTAATGCTTTTGCCCGGCAAGCGCAAACTAGAGGTGGGTTTTAAGGCAATACTGGCGGTAATGGCCTGACCGCTAGAAATACCCCCCAAAATGCCGCCCGCATGGTTGCTTAAAAAACCCTCTGGGGTCATCTCATCGCGGAATCGTGTGCCTTTGGTGTCGATACAGGCAAAGCCATCACCAATTTCCACGCCTTTTACGGCATTGATGCCCATCAGCGCGTAGGCCAATTCGGCATCCAATCGGTCAAATATCGGCTCGCCCAAACCCGGCGGAACATTGCTGGCAACCACCTCAATCCTTGCGCCAATAGACTCCCCTTCTTTGCGCAAGGCATCCATGTAGGCTTCCATTTCCGGCACCTTATCGGCATCGGGGCAGAAGAAAGGATTGCTGTCGATAATAGACCAATCCAGCTTGTCTATTTTTATCGGCCCCAACTGCGACAAATAACCTCGTATTTCGATACCGGCGCATTGTTTCAGGTACTTTTTGGCAATGCCACCCGCAGCCACCCGCATGGCTGTTTCCCGTGCCGAAGAGCGGCCGCCGCCCCGATAATCACGGAAACCATATTTTTGCTGGTAAGTGTAATCGGCATGGCCCGGACGGAAGCTATCGGCGATTTTGGAATAATCCTTAGAGCGCTGGTCGGTGTTGTCAATCAACAAGCCAATCGGCGTGCCGGTGGTTTTGCCCTCGAACACGCCCGATAAAATCCGCACCACATCATCTTCACGACGCTGCGTGGTATGCCGCGACGTGCCCGGTTTACGGCGGTCTAAATCATGCTGCAAATCTTCTTCGCATAAAGCCATGCCGGGCGGGCAACCATCGACAATACAGCCAATGGCCGGGCCGTGGCTTTCGCCAAATGAAGTGACGGTAAATAATTTTCCGATGGTGTTTCCAGACATAATGAATCCGACTTAGCCCAAGGCCGCTAAAAATAAATCGTGATAATCTTGCACTTGTTCTCCTGTGAGCAAAAACACGCCGTCACCGCCGCGCTCGAACTCCAGCCAACAAAACGGTACATCAGGGAAACGCGCTTGCAAAGTTGTTGCGCTGCTACCCACCTCAACCACCAATATGCCTTGATCAGTCAAATAATTGACCGACTCTGCCAGAATGCGGAGCACCAAGTCCAAGCCCGATTCGCCACCTTTAAAGCCCATTTCGGGCTCTGCCAAAAATTCCGCCGGCAATTGCTGCCACTCGGCAAGGCTGACATAAGGTGGGTTGCTGACAATCACATCGTATTGCTGATCACCCAATTCGGCAAACAAATCGGAATGGTATAGCATTACCGACTCAGCCAAACTGTGCTTGTCAACATTGATTTTGGCAACCTCAATGGCATCGGCTGACAAATCCACTGCATCAACTTCCGCCATTGGGAATGCATAAGCACAGGCAATGGCAATGCAGCCGCTACCGGTGCATAAATCCAAAATGGCCGCCACTTGCTCTTCATCCACCCACGGGGCAAAACGCTGTTCAATCAGTTCGGCAATAGGCGAACGCGGCACCAGTACCCGCTCATCGACGTAAAACGCTAGCCCGGCAAAAATGGCCTCATGGGTCAAATAAGCGGATGGGATGCGCAGCGCAATGCGCTGGTCAACCACGTCAATAATTGCCTGACGTTCTGGCCGCGTCAGGGTCGCTGCCAAATAACCGTCAGCCAAGTTATAGGGCTGGTGGACAGTGTGCAGCACCAGTGCGGCGGCTTCGTCCAATGCCGATGCCGTACCTTGCCCAAAAGCGATTTGGGCTTGGCTAAAACGGCTAGCGGCCCAACGGATATAGTCGCGCAAAGTGGTTAACGAGGCCATAACCTCGGGGGCATCGGTTTTCATAAGGTAATTTTAAGGCAACAGTTCATTAGGAAATTATAGTTTTTCAGCTTTGTCCAACGCGATTTTGGCACCCTCTGCGTTGTTTTGCTGGTCGCGGGCTTTGGCAATCAACAGCCAACAATGCTTTTTAAGCTGGTTGTCCTTGCCCACTATTGAAAGGGCTTTTTTGGCCAAATCCTCGGCCAATCCTGGCTTGGACTGGCCCAGCTTGATCACCGCCAATTTATAGTATAACGCCGCATTACGGGGCTCTATCCTGATTGCCCGCTCCAGTGTGGTGGTTGCCGTATCGTAACTACCTTTTTGGCTGTCTTTATTGGCAGCCAGCACCAATGCACCCACCGCTGGGGACATTGGGGCAAACGTTTGTAGCGGTGCAAATGCCATTGGCTCTGGCGGCGGCTCAGGGGGCGGTGGCGGGACAAGCTCACTAGATCCCCCCCCAATGTACTCCGTTGGGTCGGTTTGACCTACCTGATTAGGCTGATTGACCTGAGTAGCTTGGTCTTCAGGGGTAAGCGGGGCGGTCGCGGAAACATCGCCTACATTGGCAGGTGGCTCTGCCGCCGACGGATCCAGTGGGGTAGGCTCGGGCAAAGGCTCTAACGAGGCAATGCCCGGCTCACTTGATGTCTGTAATGGCTGGGTTTGCACCACTTCCGGCTGTTGTGGGACTTGCGCCGACGGTGCTGGGGCAGGAGCAGGGGGCGGAACAGCTGCAGGCACAGAATAAACGGTTGATCCGGCCCGATAAACGGGCGCAGGAGCTTGACCGCCTAACAGACCCGCGCAGCCTTGCAAGCCGAAGCCTGCAACCAACCAGCATAAGATTAAGGTTTGTTGACGGAGCATTCGGTTTGGCGGATTGTGGCTACTGTACATTGTTGATAAAAAAAGGATAAATTTACCATTAGAACGGAATGTCATCATCAAAATCGTCATAATGGGGCGGCGGAGGTGGCGGGGCAGAAGCTGCCGGGCTATAGCCGGGTGACGCCATAGGTTGGGCTACTTGCGGCGGGCGCGTGGGCATAGCAGGGCTTTGTGCTTGCTCATTGCCGCCAAATTCGGATGTGCCACCGGTGCGGTTGCCCAGCATGTGCAACTCGTTGGCGATAATTTCGGTGGTGTAACGGTCTTGTCCGTCTTGGCCTTGCCATTTACGTGTTTGCAGACGACCCTCAATATAAATTTGGCGGCCTTTTTTTAGGTATTCGCCAGCAATTTCCGCCAAGCGGTTATACAGCACCACACGGTGCCATTCAGTGGCCTCTTTGCGTTCGCCGGATTGTTTGTCCTTCCAGCGCATGGTGGTAGCCAAGGTGATATTGGCTACTGCGCCGCCAGTTGGCATGTAGCGCACTTCAGGGTCGGCACCCAAATTGCCAATGAGCGTGACTTTATTTAACATGTGTTCTCCCAATTTCGTTATGCTGACTATACCATTTTTTCAGGCCCCGCTATAGTCAAGGCCAGCTGCCAGCAGCCAATACTGCATATTTTTTGGTTATTTGCTCCAGATTCTGTGAAAATTGAAATAAATTCATTGAAATTTTTATTAAAATTTCCTATGCTTTATCAGTTTAACTTTAAGTCGGGCTGTATTTTGCAATCAGGGTACAGTTCTTTTTTAACATGAGGAGAGGTCAAAATGAAAAACACACTTATCGCAGCAACTAGCATTGCCCTAATCACATTGTGCGGACAAGCCATGGCTGACGAACAAATCGAAATCGGCAAAAAAATCTACGAACGCGCTTTTGGCCGTGGTTGCGGCACTTGCCACGACATCGCATCCAACCCACAATTGACTGCTTTGATCAAAGCCGGTCAATTGGACCGGGCGAAATTTGAGCAAGTATTGAAAGAAGGCAAAGGCGGCATGCCTAAAGCCATTGAAGAAATCATGAAAAACAAAGCCGTTGAAAAAGCGGGCTACGGCGAAGACCAAGCGGTTGATGCGTTATACAAATACCTGGAAACCAAATAAGTTTCTGCACGGCACATAAAAAAGCCGCGCCAGCAACCGCTGGCGCGGCTTTTTTTATGGTGCTGTAATCTGTTGTGTTTAATCCCGCGCCAAAAAACGCACGGCTTTTTCTTGGCGGGACAGTCTTTTGTTGTGTTTGGCCCAAATACCCACCGCCGCCGCCAGCATCAGCCCGCACGAAGCAATGGTCATATAAATTAATCGCTTAAGATGCCCCATTTCTTCTATCAGCTGTTGGTTGACAACCGTGTTTTGCGCCTGCACTTGCTCCTCAGCCGTATAAGTACGCAACAGCTTGACATCGTTCCGTAAATCTTGAATAGCACCCAGTGAACTATTGATCGCGCCAATACGCAGACTTTGCTCTAAACTAGCCAACTTACTTTCAATAGAACCGCTGACAATGCCCACCACCTGCCCTTTCAGGGTGGCCACTTCGGCAGACAAGCTCTGCTGAGAAGTTGCAAGCCTTGCCTGGTCGGCGGTTATCTTTTGGTAGCTGTCAATAAAATGCCTGACCGGCATCAGCCAAAAACCCACTACCGCCACAGAAGCCATAAGCAACACGAGCGTCCGCAAACGCCAACGGTTATAGCTTACCAAAGCCTGATGGCAGGCCGCAGGATGGGGAATAAGATCAGTTTGTTTGTCGTCGCTATCGCTCATGGGTTGCTTCCTATTGCACTAGAACAGTGCCTGGCAGGCTTGTTATAATTATAGTTGTTGCATACACTACTCAGCGTTCAATTATACAAGCTAAAATGCAATTGTCCTGCCTTTTATGCAATTTGGCGGGCCACAAAATGGGTGTTTAATGCAGGATGCTTATGCCCTGCCATTAAGGCAGGCTTACGCATAGTACCTGCCCTGTCCATTGCCGTAATAGTGCCACGCATACAATCACTTAATCATCCGTATTGGGTCAAGCATAGAAAAATTGCCGCCTAGGGGGCAGGTTTTGATTTTTATTTATCTAAAAAACTGTTATCATTGCAGCCGTAAGTTGGTTACTGTAAAAACAGTCAGAGATTATTCAAGATAAGGGAGATACCATGCTTATATTGACTCGCCGAGTGGGGGAAACTTTAATGATTGGTGATGAAGTGACTGTCACCGTTCTTGGCGTAAAAGGAAATCAAGTCAGAATTGGTGTCAACGCCCCTAAAGATGTATCTGTCCATAGGGAAGAAATTTACGACCGTATAAAAAAGGAACAAACAGAGCTGACCGACCCCAACGGTTAAAAAATTTCAGGAGGGATGGCCGAGAGGCTGAAGGCGCTCCCCTGCTAAGGGAGTATGGGCTTTAACTCCCATCGAGGGTTCGAATCCCTCTCTCTCCACCATAATCTAGTAGTTATTAAAATTCAGTGAGTTAGCGACTTAGAATTTTAATAAGGTTAACATAAAAAATAACAATTTATTTTCAAGTAACCCCGCATTGATTGCCTTGTTTTGGCGGTGTGCGGGTGTCGTGTATGCTTCCAAACAGCCTATAAAGCTTAAGGAGTGGGGACACACGATTGTCTACAGACTTTCTTTAAGCCCATTTGACCTTCTATTCAGCCGCCCAAATTTAGCGGTTCACTTTATTTTTGCAATCGCTACAAGATAAGGCTGCCTTCAGGCGATTCGAGATCATCAAATTCAGAATTCGATAAATCACCACAGCCGTTAAGCATATCTTTAGAGAGTCCTCTTTTCCAATCTAATAGCTTGTGCAGTTTCATATCGAAAGTAAGAAAATCTGCTGTGATTACCGGATAGTAGACATAAACATCTTTAGTTTGGCCTATCCTGTAAGCCCGATCAGTTGCCTGATCTTCTTTAGCAGGATTCCATGTACGGGTATAGTGGACAACGTGGTTGGCAGCCTGAATGTTGACACCAAAGCCAACAGCTAGAGGAGACAGGATAATTACTCCAAACCCTGGTCTATCCTGAAAAGCTTTGATACGTTTTTGTCGGCTATTAGCTGCCGAAGCAGCCGCTGATGTAGAACCGTTAATAATATCTGGTTTCAATTGATAGTGTTCGGCAATATAAGCTTGCAGTTGCCGTTGCAGGTCAAGAAACTCAACAAAGATGATCACTTTTTCGTTTTTCTGTTGAATATCTGCCAGCACGCTTAGCAACCACGCCAACTTCGGCGATTGAATTTTTCTTTGGGCGAGTGCTTCAGGAAGCTTAGCTTTGTAGCCAATGGGGTAAGGGTTAGTACAAACTTGGCGTAGATACTGGATTAAACCCAAATGATTAGTTGCCGCACCATTAGCCTGTTTTTCCCTATGTGATTGAATGGCTTGCCGATATAAATCGCGTTGGTAATCCGATAAAAGCAGAGAGCGACACTTTTCATCCTCGATTTTAGAAGGCAGGTCTTTGGCAACTTGCGCTTTGGTACGTCGCAGTGTTTGCGGCTCAATCAATGCCCTTAGTTCATTAACACGCGATTTTTCTTCATCCGTGTTGGCCTCAATAGGCTTCCGATAACGTGACCCAAAAGTATTTAACGCCCCTAATAGCCCCGGTTGAATGAAGTCAAACAGGCACCATAAATCAGCCAATGAATTTTCAACCGGCGTTCCCGTGCAAGCAATCTTAAAACGGACATTTTGCTTTTTAGCCGATCGGGTAACCAGCGCATTGGGGTTTTTAATTTTTTGCGCCTCATCGCACACCATAATTGACCAGTGCTGGGCGGCTAAAGAAAATTCTAAATCCCGCAGCGTCTCATAGGTTGTTAACACAACCTTAGCTGTGCCTAACCAATTGGGTACTAAAAATTTGGCCAGACCCTCATTAAGTAATAGAGGATCAACTTCGGATTTTGCGAGTTTCTTGGCACTTAAGTTTGCACCATAGAGCATTAATATCGGCAAAGCATGGGGCTTAAAAAACTTATGTATCTCTTCTAGCCAATTTTCCAGTAACGATACCGGCGCGATTACAAGTACGGGTTCAATGTTTGGATTATCTTCTAGGCAACGGGCTATAAAGGTAAGAATTTGTAGCGTCTTGCCCAAGCCCATATCATCAGCCAGCAATGCGCCTCGACAATGTTGGGGAGAATGTTGCCAAAGATGCTGCAACCAAGCCACACCTTGCAACTGATGTTGCTTAAGAGCGATTGATTCGTACAATGTACTGGGCAAACTTGCTTGGCTATCGCACGGCAATTCTAGTGCCTGTTTTCGAGTTTCTTGATAATCTATAGCATTGATATTGCTTTTTAGAACTAATGATGGTCTAGAAGCTTTAGGCTGAACAGGGTTAAATCTTTCTTCTTTGACTTCTTTTTCTGCCTCGTGAATAGTTTCAAGTAGTTTTTTTGCTTCAGATACGGGTACGGGCTTATCAATTCCCGAAATTTTAATTTCGGTCACTCCTTGTTGTTCTGCTTGCACTACAGCGGCTTGAATTGATCGCTTATCTGCTTGGCTCAATGGCAAAAAAACAGGGGCAGACGCATCATCAGGGGTAAAAGCCAGTCCAAACTCCACATTTGACGGTAACCAGCCCTCTTCATCAGACTTCCGGGCAATGTACGATGAAACATAGGCTTTCTCCGTACCAATGCCTTCAACGCGTCCAGAATAGCGGTTTAAATCATAAATATCTGCGTAACTGATACTAACAGCCAAAGATGGCTGCCACATTGATAGTATGGACTTCAGATGTGCCAATTGTTCATCTGCATTCCCTAAAATCTCAAGCTCGTAACCTTCCCATACAAAACACTGATAGCCGCCCTGAATATGCTTTTCAAAGCGATTTATAAAAATTTCAAGCTGCCGGGCATTCTCAAATGGGTGACGGCTGTTTTGCGGGTTATGTGTTGCAGTTGACTCTATCAGCAAGGCAACGCCAACAACCCTACCGTGGTCATTATAATCAACATCGACAACAAACCTTTCAAATTCAATGCCAGCCGTTTCCCTTGCTTGTTCAAATTGCGTTGCATCAATGACAGATGCGGCATCATCACCCAATGTGGCGTAGGGGTTGCGGATGAAAGCTTGGGCCCGCTGTCCGGCAATATAACGCCCCGGCGGCCAACGCCGTATTTCCTGCAGCACCGCACGGACTTTAGGAGTAACCAGCACTTGGATAATGCCTTGTCCATCGGGTATATCATAACGATCGGGTACAGAAGCATAGTTATCGAAAGTATCCAACCATTGCGGCGGTGCACCATCAAAACTAGGTGCCACCTGAATCGTTTTAGCACCTGACATGACTGATTTTTGCAAATGCAGCAATAATTTTTCCGGCGATAACACAACCGTACGCTGCAAAAAGTCTCCCATCGGTGCATGGGCGGCATAGGCGTGGCGGCGTATCTTGCCCCAAGATTGCCGATTGATCAGCGGCGACCTATTTTCTATAGGTAAGGTATAAAATGCCCTAACTTCACTGACTAAACGCCAAACCGCCTCCTGCAACAGAAAACGCTGGTTTTGCCATTGGATAATCGCACCCGTGACATCGGGTGGCATAAGCAGCTTTTGCCCCTGTGCATCAACCCAACCGCTCAGGGTAATACGAAAATCTAAATCTTCTAGAGAATTTTGACTGGCAAGGCAGGGGCGATAATCAGTAAATTCTGGTAGTTTTAACAAACCCAGTAATTCATCGGCATGATCGGCTTCATCTGCCAACAGCTGGTAAAGTGAATTCCAATCCAACCAAAACTGGTTATTAAGCAGAGACGTAAAACCTAACTCTTCAAGCTGGTTCAGCAAGCTGATTGTGGCAGAATCTGCACCAAAACAATGCGACTGATTGGGCCAATCGTCTAACTGTGGCTCAGCAATATAATAAACACCGTCGCTGTCAATATTTGTATGTACTTGATGCGAAGCTTCAATTTTAGAAATCTGCTGATGGGCAGCATTAAACGGCCAAAAATTAATAAGCGCCATTATGCGTGCCACCAGCCTTTGTCAGCTTTATAACGGAATCCCATACTTTTTAACTGGTCATTGGCTATATGGTTTTCAGGTGCTTGTACCCAAAGGCAACCACCCCTGTGGCGCTTATCATCAATGGGAAGCTCATAAGATTTGCAATAATCCTCTAACAACTCATAGTCAAAACTTTTTTTCTCTTGGATTTGGTTGTGTGCCGCAGCTGTAATGTTGATAGCAATATTAGGATTGCTTGCCTGCACACGGCCTAAATATTCAGCGAACTCGCTTTGCCAGCCTTCACGGTGTGACAACATTTTTCGGTGTCCCGGATGGCGGGTATTTTTCAATCCGTCTTGCGTTCCTAGCACTGATCTTTGACCACGTATAAAGGGTAGGCTGTTAGCATCGAACACATGGCAAGCGTTGCCCGACTTACCAAACTCAATAAACATATAACCACCAATTATCATCATAAAGGCATTATCTTTGGAATACCCCCTACCTTCCAACGCCATATAGCGGTCTGCCATATTTCGGCGGATACGGATATAATCGGATCTAGTGCTGCTTATGCTTTCCCGACCCAGTGCCAACCAAATTTCATCAATTTTTTCGGCGTAGTTAAGCCAGAAATCCATCCGTTGCCGATCAGCTTGACCGTTGGCTTGCAATAACTGGAAAAATTCACGGATAGAATGTTTTTTTAGCCACAAACTGACCATGTTAGTGGCGTGTTCGCCTATTTGTCCATGCCAGATTGGTTTGTTGGCTTCTAGCCAAGGGCTTTTCCATAACTTTAATGCTGCGTCGCGAAGCACGGCATGTTCAGGACGTGCTTGACAATCAGCATAGCGCTTAAGTAGCAATGTCAAACCTTGACACACCAATCCAGTATGGCGTTCCAGAAATGGCACTAACTGCCCCACTTTTCCAGCAAACTCAGTATCATCGAGTCTCGTTGCAGCCAACACTTGCGCCAATACCAATTCATTCATCACCCAAGTATCATCATCGATGCCCAAGCGGGTTTTAAGCTCATCAACGATGGCGTTGTCACCTGCCAACAAAGCTTTACCGTAGGGTTCACACGGATTTTCGGCTAACAGGTTGCGGTGTTCATATAAGGCTTGAGTCCATTCCAATACAGGATGTTGCTGGTTTAATGTTGTGCCATGAAGAGCCAAAAAATCACGTAGAGCCAACCAATTTTTACGCCCAATCGCATGTTCGGTTTGCTGGCCCGGATAACGTAAATACGCTTTCAGCAAGCCTTGATAGCAACGCCGGAATTTTCGAGGTTCCGGTTGCAATTGTTTAACGGTTATCAAAAGATAGATGAACAATGATTCCTGTTCAATAATTCGTCTTAAGGGTGTGCCGTATTCCGACGATATGCCAAAACATACCAATTTTGTGTCCCGATAGGAGCTTAACCGCCGTGTTGCTAGGTAATTGATCACCGCTATTGCAATACCTCGCGAGTCTGCCGTGCCCTGCGTAATGTCACCATATTTTTTGCACAAACGGCCAGCGGTTTTAGCCATTTCTTCAGACAAGTTTGCAAACGGCAGATGCAGTGCCTCAGAGTTAATTTGTTGTAGCCGGACACGGAAAGAGTCAATAAGGCTCATGCCACCCAATTCTCCAGCATTAATCCCGGCACACGTTCAAATTCACGCATATTATTGGTAACTAGCACTAACCCTTGGCTTCTGGCATGGGCGGCAATGTGCAGATCGTTGACACCAATAATTTGACCCGCCTGCTCAAGAACAGCACGGATACTGCCGTAATGATAGGCTGCTGCATCAGCGTAGGGCAAGACATTCAACCGGCTACAAAAGTCTTCTACAACCGACAAGTTACGTTCTGAAAATTGGCTTTTTTCTGCGCCATGCACCAGTTCGGCCAAAGTGATTGCAGAAATGGCCATGCGCCCCTGTTGCTGGTTGAACAAGGTTAACACTCCAATAGGTCGCTGTTTGATGACATAAATGACAATATTGGTATCCAGCAAATATTTAACCATAACAACAGCCCTTTACAGGCTATCACGCTCGTTTTGCTGCTGGTCGGCACGTTGGCACATAAAGTCATCACTGACAGCTTGACCATTTAGAAAGAAACTGTCCCACGCTGATTCTGTCGGGGCAATAATGCGTTCCACCCCCAATACCCGAACATCCACTTTCTTAACGGCATCAGGAAACCGCATCTCGGCAGGCAAACGCACAGCCTGGCTACGATTATTGGTAAATACGGTACTCGTGGTCATAATTTACTCACAACTATTGCTATATACATTAAATATATCCCTAGAAGACATACCGCGTCAAATTCACTTCAAGGTACACAAACCAAAATCTTCTTCGGTGGTAGGATTGGCAATACGCGATAACTCTTTAATACCCCTAAATTCCAGCCTTAATTCAATACGGCGGCTTTCTTCCAAGGTATCTTTTTGCGAGTTAGAAGAATAGCCACCGACCAAAAATAACTGGCGAATTTCTTCTCGCTGCCCAAAAGACAATTCTGTTTCACTAAAATCGGCTTTGGCTAACAATACACAAAGCACACGCTCGCTTCGTTGCAAACTCAAATTCAGGTTAAGCAAATAACTGCCGCGTTTATCGGCAAAACCTTCAACAACAATGCGCTTTAACCAATCTTTGCCAAGGTCACTATCCGCAATAGCCAATACATGAGGGATATAGGCACGGAGTAATCGTGCCTGTTCCAAATTAAGTTGATGGCTGGCAGTATCAAAACGGGCGCGATCGCCAAAATTAATTGTTTGGCTATCACGGTTAACATGGATTCCAGAAAACTGCGGATTATTTTTGGCGATTTGCTCCACCTCATCCAATAGCTTTTCTATGGCAACCTTACGGGCATCGGCAGCCCGCTGTTCTTCGGACACAGTTTTAGTGACTGCCAAAAGCGCCACGCTCATAACCAATAGGAACATCACCATCAATGCGGTCATTAAATCGGCAAACGAAATCCAAAATGGTTTTTCTGCTTCATCCTTAAGTTTTTTGCCTAATGTAATTCGCGTACCTAGCATAGGTTATCTCCGTTCCGGTATTTTTTCGGCAACATCCCCCAGCTCTTCTATAGCCGTTTTCAAATAACTGACTGCGGTATGGAGTTCTTGTTGGTAAGCCGTATTGCTTGTTTGCAAACCTGTTACTACGTTATTTGCAAAAACTTGATGGGCATTAGCCAATTCATCACAGACAGCCTTAAAAATATCATCAACTGAAGATTGCGCCTGCAGTAGCTGATCTGCAGATTGCTTGATCTGATCGACTAAGCTTTGTGAGACAGTAGCCTCTTTTTTTGCTGCTTCGACAGTAGCTTTTAAAGCTTCAATCATATCGCCCATGATTTGACCAGCGTCCTTGTAATCGCTCAGGGCAGTTTGTAAAGTGTTTGCACTAGCATCTAAGGTGATCGCAGTGACCGCCATTTTGGAAGCTACAATGCCGGTTTGTTCTGTAACATTCACCACGCTGTTCCCTGCCTTGGCAAAATCAGAGGCTGCCAGTGACAACGTTGCCGCGCTGTTTTCCATACGTTGGGTATTATCTTTAGTGACATCCCGCATTGATGCCACAGCAGATTGCATTGATTCTAACGCACCATTAGCTTGTATCGTCAAGGCTTGCACTTGCAAGCTAAGGTGTTCAAAGATGCGGGTAGCCTGTTCAGCCAATTGTTGTTGCGTCAATTGCTGGGAATCGTTAGCTTGCTGTGCTTGTCTAGCCATCAAATTTACAAAATCTGTAACGGTTTTATTCAAATTGCTTATGGTGCTTTCGGTTTTTTCATTGACCGCACCCAAAGTGGATTGCATTTGGGTTGTTAGTTCTTGCGCTTGGGCTGATGCATGTTGTTGTTGCTTTTTTTGTTGTAACTGGTGCGAGTCGGCTGCATCCTTGGTTTGCTTTTGCAATTGCTCTGTCATGGTCGCCAATTGTTCGCCTAACGCAGCAATAGTCTGTTGTATTTGCTTATTTGTTTCGGATTGAGAGGAATTCACCATATCCCGTAACTGACCCACAAACTCTGTCATAGTGTTATTTAAAGCCATTTGCCTAGCTTCCATTGACTCAAGGGCAACCTCTAAACGCCCTGTCATGGCATCGGCGGCGTTTTTTCCGGCATCACCCAAGTTATTCGATAATTGATCAAAGCGGGCTACCGTAGCTTGCATCGCCACTGTGGTCTGTTGCAGCAATTGACCGATTTCACCCATTTGTCCACCAAACATATCTTTCATTTGCTGGGAAAAAGTAACTAATGCCTCATTAAGCGCACGCGTAACGACTTCACCATTATTGTCGGTCGTGGTATTTACCGCAGCCGCTATTGATTGTAAAGGCTCGCTTAAGCTATCGGATATGGCTTTAGCAATGCGGTCGCCACTTTGTTCGGTAGTGGCTATCTGGGCTTTTGAATTATTTGTAAAACTATTGGCGATGGCTTCAGTTTGTTGGCGTATCATTTCTGACAGCATTTCCTTTAGGTCAGACACTAACGCATCTTTTAATTGTGCCGTTTGGGTGGCGCTGCTCTCGCCTGCCTTGACCAATCTTGATAAGTATTCTTCACCAGCACCGCCTTCAAACAGGCTGTCCAGTAACTGACAGAGTTCTTCAACTTGCTTAATCCTGCCGGTGACAATCAGTTTTTCCAAAAAAGTAGTCAGCATTGCCAAGAAAATAGCCACTGCGGAAACATAAAAGGCTTCGGTAACACCGCTAATTAACGTATCCAAACTGCGGCGAACCAATTCTGGATTGCTACTGACGGAAAAGTTTGATAACCCCCGTAACAATCCAATAAATGTACCGATAATGCCGACACCAGTAAGGATGCCGGGCTGATGTTTGAAATATTCGGTTTTCAATTCAACGGCAATCAAGGTTTCGACATTAAAAAACACTTCTGCCGGAACCGTGGAACGCCAGCAAACCACGCGCTCTTGCCCCCATTCGTCAGGTGCTGTTTGCTTGTGCAACGTTTGGGAAAATTCAGTCCAGCAATGCCCTAATTTCGGAGTAGCTTTCATCTTATTGCCAATCAGCGTAATGTCGAGTGTTGCACCATTGGATTTTGTGGTTTTTAGATGTCGAATCGCCTGTTTTAAATTTTTATGCAACGTAAATGAAGGAATCAGGAATTCAAATAAAAACTTCCCAAAAAACAAGTAAAAAATTATGGAACCTAACAGTATCAAATGCCAATAGGCATATAGGTTTTCAGTGGTGATAAAATCCATTACTAATCCTGATAAATTTTGTTTTTTAACGCATGGTAAGAGGCTTACATTAAATCTGTGCAGCCCTCATAACTGATACCCATCAGTATTCTTCAAAACCCAGCGCTCCCCACCTTTCACCAAATATTCCTTTTTCCAGAACGGTGCTTGGGATTTCAACGCCTCCATAATAAAACGGCTGGCATCAAAGGCATCGCCCCGGTGTGATGACCAAACGGCAACCAGCACAATGGGTTCATTGGGCAGAATTGCGCCGACCCGATGCACTACCAACACATCCAGCAAGCGCCATTGTTGCTGGGCGTTGGCAATGATTTTTTCCAGCTGTTTTTCGGTCATGCCGGGGTAATGCTCCAAGTGCATCCCGTTGATTTCATCGCCCTCATTAAAATCACGCAGCGTGCCGACAAACACGCTGGTGGCACCAAATTTACCGGCCAGTGTGCTGACCGACTGCTGGTAGGCTGGCAACGCTTGCCAAGGGTCGAAAGCGGCTTCAACAATCTTAACAGTCATTTCAACCGCCTGTTACAGGTGGGAAAAAAGCCACTTTATCGTCATCCGCCACTAAAAAATCCAGCTCTACATATTCCATATTGACCGCTGCCAATAAATTGGGCGGCACAGGCATTTCAGGGTTGGCAAGCTGCCATACCTGCCGGACAGTGATGGCATCGGTTATACTTAGCTCATCATCTGAACGGCCTAATGTTTCTTTCAAACTGGCAAAATAATGCACGGTTATCGTCATAATGGTTCACGCTGTCTTGCAAAAGATTAGATAATACCGCAAAACCCAACAAAAAATGCATAATACCATGCCTCAGTTAACTCATTTTAATGCTTCCGGCGAAGCGCACATGGTTGATGTGGGTGACAAGCCCGTCACCCAGCGCACGGCGGTCACCGAAGGTTATATCGAGATGCGTCCGGAAACACTGCAACTGATATTAGCGGGTGGCCATAAAAAAGGCGATGTGCTGGCGATTGCCCGAATTGCCGGTATTATGGCGAGCAAAAAAACCGCTGAGCTGATTCCCTTGTGCCACCCCCTGCCCTTAACGCATGTTGAAATCAATTTGACACCCGAACCTAACCATAATCGCATCCGTTGCCAAACTGTGGTAAAAACTAACGGGCAAACAGGGGTGGAAATGGAGGCGCTTAACGCCACGCAAATTGCCTTATTGACCATTTATGATATGTGCAAGGCGGTTGATCGCGGGATGGTTATCCAATCGGTGCAACTACTGGCTAAAGACGGTGGTAAGTCAGGCCACTGGACGCGCTAGCCCGCCCATGCAACAAATTCAACTTCCTTTAAACAGAGAGCCTTATGACTATCACCTTACAAGACCTTGCTGACTATTGTTCCGCTACCCTGCAAGGTGGCGATGCAACGGTAATGATTAGTGCCGCTGCCGATATTATCAGTGCACAACCGGGGCAAGTCACCCAATTGACCAATAGCCGTTACAGCAAATATCTACAAGACTCCCAAGCCAGTGCTTGTTTTGTGGCGGATGATTTTGTCGTGCCCGACGGGATGCCCGCATCGGTCGCCTTGCTGGTCTGTGCCGACCCGGAAATGGCTTTTATTAAGGCGGTGGGCTTATTGCATCCTGAGCGTGTTTACCCAACCACCATTGCAGTGCAAGCGGTAGTGCCTGAATCAGCCGAGTTAGGGGATGACATTCATATTGGTGCTTATGCGGTGTTGGGCGAGCATTGCAAAATTGGCACGGGTACGCAAGTGTTGGCGGGTGTGTATATTGGCAACCATGTCAAAATTGGCAAGCACTGCAAATTGCACCCTTATTGTGTGATTTATGACCATAGTGTTATTGGTGATAATGTGATTGTACATTCGGGGGCTATTATTGGCGCCGATGGTTTTGGCTATAAATTCCGCAATCACCAGCATGTCAAAGTGCCGCAAGTCGGCAATGTGGTTATTGAAGATAATGTCGAAATTGGTGCCAACACTTGCATAGACAGGGGGGCATTAGGAAGCACTACCATTGGCTTGGGCAGTAAAATAGATAATCTGGTGCAAGTTGGCCATAATAACCAAATCGGCAAGCATGTGATTATGTGCGGCGGGGTGGGCGTGTCCGGTTCTTGCCATATTAACGACTATGCCATTTTAGCGGGCAGTGCCGGTATTGCCGATCATGTCACCATTGGTCAAGGTGCGGTGGTGATGGCGCGCGCCGGAGTTGCCAATGATATTGCAGCGGGCAGCCATGTGTTCGGCAGCCCCGCCAAAGACAAGCGCATTGCCTATAAAGAACAGATTGCTTTAAGCAAGTTGCCGGAGTTGCTTAAAAAAGTAAAACTGCTCGAAGAAAAAATAGCGCTGCTGGAACTAAACAGCTAATAAACTAGAAAAAAACCGCGCAAACTGACCCTTTTCTTTACCTATCCTAGCTTAAGGCCTGTGTTATGAACCCTTATGAAAACCTGTCGGAAAAATCATTTTGGAAGCCGTCAGTAGCCAGCAAGAGCTTATTCGACATTAATAACCTATGGGACCCCGCATTTAATATATTACCCAACCATAGAATTGTCACTTTTGGTTCATGCTTTGCACAGCACATAGGCAATGCGCTGACGGCCCGCGGATTCCGCTGGTTAAGCACCGAAAAACCGCCACGCGGCCTTAGCGCGAAAAATGCCAAGCTTTTTAATTACGATGTATTTTCTGCACGGACAGGCAATATTTACACGGCATCACTGCTAAGACAATGGGTCAGTTGGGCCTTGACAGACGTAGCTGTGCCAGATGAGGTTTGGGAACAACAAGGCCGCTTTTATGACCCGTTCAGGCCACAAATAGAACCCAATGGCTTTGCATCGGCAGAGGAATTGCACCTATCTCGGGCGCAAACCATCGCCTCCTTTCGGGACAGCATAAAGCTGGCCCATGTGTTTGTTTTCACGCTGGGCTTGACCGAAAGTTGGGTGAATGCCGAAGTCGGTCATGAGTACCCCATGTGCCCCGGCACGGTGGCTGGTGACTTTGATGCAAATCGGCATATATTTAAAAAGCAACAATTTAATGACATTTTCAAAAGCCTGTCCGATGCCATAGAAATGATGCGTGAGGCCAATAAAAACCTGAAATTTCTGCTGACCGTTTCGCCAGTGCCCCTGACCGCCACCTATTCCGGTAATCATGTATTGGTGGCCACCATGGAATCAAAGTCGATCTTAAGGGCGGTTGCTGGGCAGATGACCACCCGCTGGCGGCATGTTGACTATTTTCCTTCCTACGAAATGATCAACAGCCCCGCTTTTAAAGGGGTTTTCTTTGAACCCAATTTAAGGTCGGTCAATCCTTATGGGGTCAATTTTGTCATGAATAGTTTTTTTGAAGCCCTAACCCACAAATTTGGGGAATTTAAACCCGTCACGCCACGATCCAGCCGTTTGAATAGTGACCTGGTTTGTGAAGAGGCACTGCTGGAGGCTTTTGGCTCATGACTAAAATTTGCATAATCGGCAATAGCCATGTAGGCGCGTTAAAAATGGCTTGGGATAACACCTGCCGCCATTATCCCACGCTGGATATTACCTTTTTTGCCCAGCGCGGTTATGGGTTGAAGGATTTGCGGGTTGAACATAAATCATTGTTACCCACCTCGGAATCCCTTGCCAGTGCCTTGCAGTTCACATCCGGCGGCAAAACAGAGATTGATACCCAGCTGTATGACGTGTTTTTAATTTATGGCTTGTTTTTGACCCCTTACTTTCCAGACGATAAACACTTTTATTCACAAGCCGTACTGCAACATGCCTTATACGATCATGTTGAAGGCAGCTTGTCATTTAGGCTGTTAAAACAATTGCGGAGCATTACCGACAAAGCTATCTTTGCGGGCCATGACCCGTTGCTGATACCCACAGGAGAGCTATCTAATGACAGCAACCCTGTTGCTTATTTAGATGCCATCGGCACGCTAAACAGGCTGTTTTATCAGCCACTGTTTGCTGAAGTGATAGCACAGCCGTTAGACACTATCGTTTATGGCCGCCATACCCATGCCGATTTTTCTAAAAACTCCCTGCGGCTGGCAGTGGGGCGAAAAAGTGACCTGGAAGCACAGCCCGACCATAACAAAGGACACATGAATGGGGAATTTGGCGAACTGTGGTTAAGGCAATTCTTTGGCAAGATTGCCTATCGTAGCCACTAAACCTCGCTGGCGACAAACAGCCGGGAAAGACTACATGCCTGATAGGCAGAACGCCACTTAATCACGGGTATGGCTTACTCCTGCACAGCCCGCCTTTTGCATGACATCAGATTTTAATTTGGAGATAGTGAAAATACTCGTACACTTGTTGTCTAGGTTTTGTATAGGCGTGTTAGGATATACCTTCAATTTAATGCATAGAAGCAGCCATGGCAAACAACGACGACTCAGCACAGTATTTAATCAGCACGGTAGCGAAAAGATCAGGCGTTAAGTCAGATTTGGTAAGGGCATGGGAACGCCGCTATCAGGCCGTTACGCCCACGCGCACAGCGGGAGGGCATCGTGTCTACACTGACCAGGACATCGCCCGCCTAAAACTGCTTAACCTCGCCACCAGTCATGGGCATAGCATCAGCCAAATTGCACAAATGTCGCTTGATGAGCTGCACAGCCTGCTTAAAAATGAGACTGAAACAGCCTCACCTTGCGTGACGGTGAAAAGCTTGGACAAAAAGTATATTGCCGAAGCTTATATGGAGAAATGCTATGCCGCCGTGCTGGCCTTTGATGCTAAATTGCTGGAAGCGCACTTTGAAAATGCTATCGTTGAACTGGGTTCTGAGTGCTTCATTGAAGGGTTGCTGACCCCCTTGCTGACCTTGATAGGGGAACGCTGGCGGGCAGGGGAACTGCGGCCGGTACACGAACACATGGCATCGTCCATTATCCGTTCGCTGACCTATATTTTACGCAATAATAGTCCATGCGCCCCTGGTGCGCCCAAAATGATAGTCACTACACCATTAGGTCAGCTACACGAGTTGGGGGCGTTGTTGGCAGCTATAATGGCAGAGATAAAGGGCTGGCAAGTCACTTATTTGGGGGCTAATTTGCCCGCAGAAGAAATTGCCGCTGCAGTTATGTTCACGGAAGCCAGCGCGGTGACGCTGAGCATCAGTTTTAGCTCCGATGACCATGTTATCGCCAAAGAATTGCGGCGCATAAAAAAATTGATTGGCTTTAATGTGGCACTGATTGTAGGCGGACGGGCGGCTTATCACTACGAAGCGGTATTGGATGAAATTGGTGTGTTAAACATAGAAAGCTATGAGCATTTCCGCATCATCCTTGACGACTTGTCAGCTGTCCATAAACAAGCAGCCCATCAACAAAACAGCTTGGCAGCAGAACTAAGCTAATGGGCATGGTCGACCTTTATTGCCCCCTTAGCCCGCTCCACAGCAGCTTTGATATTTTTATTTGACCCCAAGAAAGGACTAACATGGCCATGCCCTTTTGGCAGACCAAAACCTTAGCGGAAATGAACGGTGCAGAATGGGAGTCGCTTTGCGATGGCTGCGGCAAATGCTGTTTGCATAAGTTGGAAGACGAAGATAGCGGACAAATTGTATTCACCCGCTTGGCTTGCGAACAACTCGATTTAGCAAGTTGCCGTTGCCGCCATTACAGTGAACGCAACCACTTAGTGCCGAATTGCTTGGATTTACACCAACCGGGCTTTAGCCAATTCCATTGGCTACCCAGCACTTGCGCGTACCGCTTGTTGAGCGAAGGTCAGCCCTTGCCGATATGGCATCCGCTCGTGACCGGCAACCGATATAGCACCCAAGCCGCCGGTAAAACCATTAGCCGCATCGCCATAACGGCATCGGCTGAAGACGACCCGGAAGATTACATTATTGATTGGCTGACCTAGCCAACCATTACCTGCCATTAAGGCCGAAGGTTAATGGAAATGCCCGCTCCGTCGACTGATTTTCTTTTTTCCGGCTCTGGTTCCTGTGACATCAGCCAACCGCCTTTCAACTGTAAAAATCCAGGTCGCCTAACACTTGGCTTGACAAATAAATCAGTGCCCAAGTTTTGTAAGGGGGTGGGCTGTATGTCTGTTGTAGGGTCAGTACTTTGCAAAAAACCATCGGGCGCGGTAAGGTCTAGCAGGGGATGAATGGGGGTTACGGGTGATGCCTTCTTAAGCTTACTGGTGAGTATCTTGTTGCTACCGTGGTCGTAGAGCTGCGTAACTTTATCACTCTGAACGGACAACTCCAGTGCTTGCGCTTGCTTAAAGCCCATGAATCCGGCGCAACTCATCCATAAGCCCGCCCATAGCAAATAGCGTCGGAATTTCATAATGATCACATGTTGGGCAAGGCAAAAACCATGAATCGCATTTTATACTGAAACCCTACCACCCGTCGAAAAAACAAGCTTTTAAATGCCGCCCACAATCCACAATCAGTATAACGCAATTTCATCCGCGCTAGTGGAAAGTGAAGAACGCTTCCGGCAAGCAGTTATGGGAACAAGCCATATAGTAGCATTGCTGTGAAACAAATCCTAGGTTACGAAACTGGCCAAACCGTCAGGCAAGAATTATACGGAAATACTAACCTGTCAAGCCCGGCCTAGTTAGTTATCCTCCCATAAAAAGGAGCATTTCATCGGTGCGCGTATAATCGCTGGTTTTGTAAATGAGATGGTCGTCGGCATCAACCATGACAAAAAACGGCAAGCCCACTTTTAATTCAGGATACCGTGAGTCATTCTGGTAAGCCTTAAATTCAGGGTCTGTATCGTGTATTTTAAGCAGCACAACGTTTTTTAGTCCGGCAATCAATTCACGGTCAGTTTCAGTGAGATGCTCAAATTCTTTGCAGTTTGCACACCAATAGGCAAAGAAATCGACAAAAATTGGCTTGCCCTGCTCGCGGGCGGCCTTAACGGCATCCGCACGGTTTAAATACCAAGTCAGTTCGCCTTTGGTTTCTGTTGCAATAGTGGCGGTTATTGCTTCCCCTGCAGAGGTAGCGGTCGTTGCTGGGGTAAAAACGCCTTGTGCCAACACCAAGCCGCCGACCACAGCGAACAGTGTAAACAACGCCCGTTGCATCCGTGGCAAACCGTCAACCTGCTCCCCTTCGCGCATGTACACCGAAAACAGCAAAAGTAAAGCACCAAAAAATATCAATTGGATGCTTTCCGGTTTGAGCCCATAACCGGATAAAGATTTTTCCAAATAGGCAAACGCAAAGTAAAGGATTAATAGCCCTAAAGCCCACTGGACATACTTCATCCAAGCGCCTGATTTTGGCAATTTAACACCAAACAGGCCAATCAGCAGAAAAGGAATGCCCAGCCCTAGCCCGAAAGCCAGCATTTTGAGTGCTGCAACTAAGGTGGAGAACAATGCAATCCCGCCTGCTTGGCTGGCAAGCCCTACCAAAATGCTCACAACAAATGGGCCAACACAGGAGGAAGATAGTAATCCAGCCCCCATTCCCATGAAGAACGTTCCTAAAACCCCCGGTGTTTTCTCGCCGATACTGTTGCCATTGAATCCAGGAAGATGGATAAATCCAGCCGTTGCCAAAGCCAATAGCAAAAACAGCAAGGCGAGCAACAGATTGGTGAGGGGTAACCGCAACACTTCGTTAAATGCACCACCAGTAACTGCCGCTATAAAGCCAAACATAAAGTAAATACTGGCAAGACCGAAGTAATAGGTGACGGGATGCAGCACTCGCGAGCTATGATTTTGCGAACGGCCGCTGATGATGCTGGCGGTGATCGGATAGAGCGGATACACACAAGGTAGCAGGCTGGCCATCAGCCCACCCAACATAAGAAAGGCATAAGCACTTAGAGACGATTGGCTTGATGCCAATTGACCTTCAATCCAAGCGTTCATGGCGGATAGCGGGCTATCGGCATAGGCATCCTGGGTTATGACCAGCAACAGCAAGATGGCAGAAACGTAAATCAGGTTCATTGGCAAAATCCTCGGGTGCTGAATAATTGAACTTTTATTAACCTTTCACATGGGCGACAAGGTAGAACATTTCGCGGGCAATTTGCTCATTACGCTCATCGTAACGTGCGGTTTCTTCAGGGGTATTGTCAGCGACTTTTGGATCTTCATAGTGAATGGCAATGCGTAATGTACTGCCTTCGACCACTGGACAGTTCTTATCAGCTTGGGAACATGTCATCAATGCTGCGTAGTTGTCTTTAGGGTTGCCTTCTGCATTGTATACCTTAGAGAAAGCCCGAATGACTGGCTTGTTGTCTGAATACTTGACCCAATAGACAGGGTTACTGCCACCGGTGGAATCGGTCAAAGAAAGCCCTGCCCGTTGCAGTGCTTGTATGGCCCGAGTATTGAAAGCAGTGGCCTCCGTACCGCCAGAAAAGGCATTAATGCCGTCAATACCATAGTAAGCGGCGGCAGTTTGAGTCCATATTTGCGCCATGTGGCTTCGGCGGGAGTTATGCGTACAGATAAATGTCAGTTGCGCCGGTTCGCCTGCTTGAATCTTGGAGCGGATAAAAGCCGCCCCCTTTTTAAGTTCTTTTTGCCTATCTGCTGGAATCTTATCAAATTCACCCGTAATTTTAGTGATGAACGGGCGTACTGTTGCCAGTACATCGTCTTGACTGGCTTGGGCGATAAGAGTCAGGCCAAAAAACAGGATTAGACCGAAGAAAAGTTTGTTAATGCGATTAATGATGATGTGCATGATGTCCTCGTAGGTAAAACTTAAGAAACAGTATTATTAGTCTTGGTGCTTTTGCCCAATCTCGCGGACTTGCCGTTCAAGCGCCAAACGCTCCAAGCTTTCAAGTTTCAGGTTGGTAAACAACAAAATGCGCCGTTCCAGCACAGCAAAGGCCTTGGCAAAAGCCATACGTTTTTCATTGTCGTTAGCACCGACCGGATCAGAAACCCCCCAATGCGCCGTTATCGGCTGTCCTGGCCAAACAGGGCAAACTTCTCCGGCTGCGTTGTCACAAACGGTAATCACGAAATGCAAAACAGGGGCATCAGGCTGGACAAACTCATCCCAGCTTTTGGAACGCGCATCGAATATCGAGATGCCTTCTTTTTCCAGACGCTCCAAAGCAAAGGGGTTAACTTTACCACTAGGGTGGCTACCGGCACTAAACGCCTGAAAACGACCTGCCCCGAGTTTGTTTAAAAGGCCTTCTGCCATTATGCTACGGGCAGAATTGCCGGTACAAAGAAATAAAACTTTAAAATCAGAAGTATCCATTAGGATTTACTCACTGTGGAAGGCGCGCAACAAGCTGATTCTTTCTTAACAGGATTAGCAGTATCTTCGCCAAAAGTCGGAATGCTTGTCAGCGAATGAAACGCCTCCCAAGCGATGCCTTGTGGGTCAAGCGTCCAATATTTGTCAGACTTGGTGTAGCAGCAAGCGGCATTTTTTTGTGTTTCGACGGGTACAGAAGCTTCTTCTAGCTGATGGTTTAAAGTATGCAGCTCTGTATCGGAATCCACTTGGATGCCCAAGTGATCCAAGCCAATCTTTGCACTACGTTGCGAGATGGCAAAATTAACGCGGGGATCATCCAGCATCCATTTAGCGTAATCCGGCTGAGTGACGGTGGGTTCTGCGGCAAACATGGCCGAATAAAAGCGGATGCTCTCAGACAAGTTATTGACGGAGACATGCACATGGAAGCGTTTCATAATAGGGTTTCCTTTGTTAAGGGCAAACAGTCAGTGGCTTGATATTTATCGTCGCAACATGCCGTGACAACATCGCAGGGTTGGCCCGCGCAACAATTTTCAGTCATAAACTGCAATAATTCGTTCATGGCTGAAAAATTCGCATAATAGTATATGAAGCGGCTTTCTTGCCTTGCAGTGATTAATCCGGCATGGGTGAGTTCTTTCAGATGAAAAGACAGGGTTGCATTGGGGATGCTTAACGTTTTCGCAATTTGACCGGCCGACAAGCCATCCGCACCCGTTTGCACCAGAATGCGGAAGATTGAAAGGCGACTTTCCTGCGCTAACGCGGATAAGGCTTTAACAGCTGAATTTATTTCCATGATTCTATATTAATGGAAATATAGGTGTCGGTCAATGGTTGGTTAAAGCCGAGTTTGCCGCTGCTTATCTGTTGGCATAGCTGCAGGCATTTATTCAGTTGCGGTTGCTTGCTTTTTTTGCACTCGATTTAACTGTCCGCAAGTATTGCCATTTTATCGGGGCTTGTTTATTGTTATTGTTATAACATGATTGCCAAAAATGAATTTTTCCGCAGATAAGCCAGCGGGAGCTTGATCCGCCCATTTAAGCGGCCGACACTACCCCCCAGCGGTAACGGAACAGGCCTTGTGGGTACGCCCTACTTTTTTGATTTTTTATTGCTTTTTTTATTTCCCAACATGAAAACTAAAGTTTTTTTACTCGTGGCGCTACTGGTCTTGCAAACACTAGCGACAATGGCATCCGCCACAGAAATAGCCGCTGGCTTGAGCCATAATCCGGTCAGCTTGGACGAATCGTTCCAAATTACCTTCACCGCACATGACGAACCTGATGGCGCACCAGACTTTAGCCCTTTAGAGCAAGACTTTACTATCCTGCATCGCAATCAGGGGTCAAATGCATCGTGGATCAACGGCAAAGCGAGCAAAACCCTACAATGGCAGCTGATGGTCAGGGCTAAACACACGGGTAACTTGATCGTACCAGCCATTGCTTTTGGCAACGACTTGAGCAATGCTTCGTCCGTTGCGGTGGTTGAAGGGACTGACTATAGCAACCACTCTGATGAGGATATTTTTATTGAAGCGGAGGCTGCTCCCAGCGCACCGCTTGTGCAAGCACAAGTTTTGTACACTTTGCGCATATTCACTCGGGTGGAAATTGCACGAGGCGAGCTGCAAGAGCCGGAACTGACCGATGCGGTTGTTGAAAAACTCGGCGATGACAATACTTACAGCAAGCAAGTCAACGGCGTTGATTATTCGGTGACGGAACGGCACTATGCCATTTTTCCGCAAAAGAGCGGCAAGGCCAGCATCAAGCCAGTCGAACTTAAAGCCGAAGTGTTGGCCAATAACAGCTATAACATCAATAGCTTTTTCAATTCGCAAATGACCAAAACAAAACAGGTGCGTAGCCAAGCCATTACATTGAACGTGCAACCGGTACCCGGCACTTTTACCAGCCCGCACTGGTTGCCAGCCCAGGATGTCCAGATAAAGCAACAATGGTCTGGCGATGTGGCGCAAATGAAGGTCGGCGAACCACTGACCCGCACGTTGACCTTGATCGTCAAAGGGGCGACCAACGGGCAATTGCCTGAATTGAACAATGCCATCAGTAACGGTACGTTAAAGGCTTATTCTGACCAGCCTGTGTTGCAGGAACAGAAATCGCCTGACGGCCTGCTTTCCGTCCGCGAAGAGAAGATCGCCCTAATCCCTTCTGAAGCTGGTGAGTATAGCTTGCCAAGCATTGCCATCCCTTGGTTCAACACCGAAACCAAACGCTTGGAAATAGCTAGTCTTCCTGCAGTCAAGCTGTCCGCCAGCGGCGCGGCGGCCACCAATCTACCAACCCCAACCGCCTCGCCAGCCGTAGTGCAGCCTACTCCTGCCCAAGACGCACCAAATAGACCTGCCATAAGCACGGCGGCTATCAATAGCAGCACAACCACCTCAGAAGCTTGGCTTTGGCGCGGATTGTGTGCATTTTTTGCCCTAGGCTGGGTAGCGACTTTAATCTATTTTCTCATCACCAGAAAACCTAAAAATACTGTGGTTTTCACTGACGATACTAATAGCGTGCCATTGCAAAAACTTATTAAGGCACTAAAACAGGCTTGCAACAGCAATGATATGCATCTTGCCAAAGCCATTCTGCTGGATTGGGGGAAACAACAATTCGGCTGCAATAACTTGGGGACGCTGGCAGGTTATTGTGATGCCCGCTTGCGGGATGAAATTTTGTTGCTTAACCAAACGCTGTATGGTCAAAATACTGTGCCGTGGCAAGGCAAAAAACTATTTCAGTATTTTAGCGAAAATAATGCCCGGGCAAAATTGTCTGAACAGGAAGACAAATCGTTGGAGCCGCTTTATCGTTTATAAGCGTGCCGGTATGTATGCTCATGACGCATATTAATAGGACTATAAATTTTGTTTAGCATCTGATGTTACGCACCCCGATTCCAAAAAGCGTATCATTCTAGGATGGATAAAGAAAAAACAGAGCTCTACACGGACTACCTGATTTGCAACCAAGGCTTGGCGACGGCGACTAGCCTGTCGGCGATGCTGTA
>CAIYOW010000134.1 GCA_903927955.1 uncultured Methylococcaceae bacterium
CAACCAGAACGTCAGCATCAATCTGACCGGAGTGAACAATTTTCAGTTGGTGATGACCAATGCAGCGGAAGCCTATGTTTATCTGGGCGATCCGGTGGTTTATTGCCCGTCACAAACAAAATACGACTCAGCCGGCAGAGCCTGGGTGGCTAATGCCCCGTTTCCATATTATGCCCATGTGACCAATGGGATTGTGACCTTTACCACTACCCCATAGCCAACACACAACGTACTGCTGGGATGAGAATGCGCTACACGGCAAATCCTCGGCAAAATCAGCGTGTTTGCGATTGCGGCAGCCGCAGAAATAACAGCCTTTTTGATGCAGTTTTTAACGTCAAAAACACCCACTGCGATGATCATTATTGAGTGGTCATGGGCGCCCCTGAATTCATTCCTTTGTTTGAATTGTGAACCACTGGCAGGGTCATCAGGCTCCATCGGTGGGGTTCGTGGCACACTAAAAACTCGCAACAAAAATAAACTTAGCAACTGCCGCCGCCAAGGCACCACCCCGCCTCAAAATGAGCAAAAACCAAGAAAAATGGGGGTTTCGCGCATCCGCCCTCGCCAACGGCCCAATGGCCAACTGCCTACCCTCTCCAACTTCGTTTGGACAAGGAAACATCTACCGCCCAGATTTGTCAAAGCGGCATTGCAAACGCTTTGATAAAAAATGCCCAAGATTGATGGCTGGCGATTCGATGAATTGATATGACAGCGTGGCCAAAGCAATGGTGATGCCGGTACTAAATATTAGCGAGAGGGCAAAAAGGAGGGTGAACTGGGTTATTCCGCAATTATTCAACAAGTGCATGGCTGGAGGTAACAAACAAAGGATAACGACGAACTGTAGCAGATAAACCGAGTAGAAAATTTTGCCAATGAAAACGACTGGCTTATGATTCAAGAGGGATTGCAATCGGGAACTATTGAGCGCGGACAATAAAATGAGCGAGCAACCCAAGGCAGTTCCGAGCCAGCCAATTTTTAAGGCTTGGTCCGTTTCTCCAAAAAAGCTAACGATGTAATGATACGATTGATACAAGGAAAGTCCCAACAAAAACATCCCGATCGGCACGGTTCGCTTGCGGTTAATCCAAAAATGGGAGAGAGATTTGCCATATTGAGCGATCAAAACACCCAGCATAAAAGAAACGTAATAATGCCCGGTATGGACAAAGACGCAAAACAAGCCTGCCAAACCCATAAACCAGGGAAGTCTCTGCCCGCGAAGAAGAACCAAAAAAACAGGGATCAAAAAAGAACCTTTCAGCTCTATACCCAAGCTCCAATCCTGATTTAATAATTGCCGGGAACTATCATGCAGCAAAAACAAACACTGCCGGAAAAAATCCGAAGCGGTCAACGGCGCATGCCAGAATTGATCCAGCCACTGGGAAATGGGCGGCGTGGAGGACACCCGATAGAAGCAAAATTTCTGAAACAATATGCTCAGGCAAAAGGCGAAAAACCAAGGGAACCAGATCCGGGTAATCCGGCGCAAATAAAAGGTCGGCAGAAATATTTTCCGCTGCTTCTCCGGCGCTTCGGACGATACATATGGCCGGGATAAGACAAACCCGCTTAAAACAAAGAACATGGCTACCGCCGCCTTGCCATCGAAAAAAATTATCAAAAATGGAAGGGTGCAAATCCTGGCAATCGTATCGGGCCAGGCAAAGGCTCCAATGGTGTGGCTAAACAGCACAAACAAAGAAGCCAAACCACGAATGCTGTCTAAATATTCAACTCGTTTAGCTTGGTTATTCATGGGTTTTTCTCGAATGTCATGCTTGCACCACCAACTTGGGGGTCGGCTACCGGCTAGCATTGTTATCATAAATGACGTTGATGAGTCGAGTGCGACTTAACGGCTTTTGATTTTCAAACTGGGCATGGTTTACTTGGCCTCATCAAGCCCATCGGCACAGTGCAGCCGCTTGCATAAAATGTTCCAAGCGGCAAATCCTTGGCAAAATCAGCGTGTTTACGATTGCGGCAGCCGCAGAAATTATCGTATTTTGGGCGCAGTTTTTAAAATAAAGCCATGATGAACAACCCGGCAGCGGCGATGCGAATGCTCATGACCTATGCGGTCTGCATTCCGCTGGC
>CAIYOW010000135.1 GCA_903927955.1 uncultured Methylococcaceae bacterium
CCCCCCCTACTTTTCAACTCAGGGCAATATCATACGTCAAAAAATCATAGATAAATCTGACCGACTAAAAGTCGGTGGTTTTAACCTTACTACGGACTAATAAAAATAGCTTCAACTTAATTGCAGGAGTAAAAATCATAGAAGTGATGGATTTTATTAACGAACATACATCGTTTGGAGAAAAAAGTAGATTTACGATGGCTTCTAAATTCGAACCAACTGGAAATATATGGACGGTTGAAAAGCCAAACTCACCTGACGTTACTTCTAGCTATAGCGCAAACGCTGAATTCTCAGGCAGTTTGACCGGTAGAATCTCACATCCTACACTATCCGGACAGATTCCTCCAAAATGGCTTTCTGGTGATCCATATGCTCTTTGGGAGTTATACGCTGAAGCATCATTGAAATTGAGCGGAGCGGTCAGCTTAAAATATCTCAATGAGTATTCCCCTTCGCAAATGGAATTTCAAGGTGACGGATCGCTTGGAGGTACTTTGAAATCAGGAGCATATGCAGTTGCTAAAGTACTTGGTTACTTTACTGAAGGGGATGTTAATTTGAATGTTGGCGTGGGATATTCTATTGAAACTTCAGGGACAAATCCTCACAAAAAGGTTGAAGGTGCATTGAAGGTTGACCCACTGAAATTTAATACAACATTCAAACTGGAAAGAAAAAGGGATAATCATGTAATTGCTGAAGTCAATTTCTCTCATGTTATTTGGAATGGATATACCCAAGACCCAAAGACCGCAATATATGAACAACCAGAAAATCCAAAATAGTTGAGGTAGATTTATGTTAGGTTTAAACAAGTTTGCAGTTGTGTTTGTTAGTGCAATGTTTTTTGTTAGCAACGGTTGGTGCTTAGATCAGAATTATATTGGCAATCCTGTCGATGTGAATGTCTCTATTAGGTTAAAAGATGCGACATTTCACATATATAACCCATCATTAAAAGCAATGGCTGAATACAAAACCATGCAAGAAGCTAAAAACCAGTCGCCCGAAGATTTAATGAAATCAATCGTATCTGAAACTACTCAAGAATGGGTTGATTATAATAATGACAAAGGTCAGTCTCATACAGTATCTGCCGAAGCGTTTGAAAATAGAAAACAAAAAAATAAGGGTACAAATTATTTTGAGCTAATTGATAAATTACAGTTTTCGTTTGATGGTACTGATTTTGCGATTATCAAATATTGGTTTGTAGATGATGGCAAAAGAACGCTTGTCTCAGGAGCAACACTTAAACGAGATGGACAAAAATGGGTAAGAACTGCGATACCCGGAATGGAAAAATTGGAGACTCTTGTAGCAAGATTAAAGCCAGAGGTATTTAAAGATTTACTTTATGCTTCTGGCCCTAAGAACCTTTCTAAAAAAATAATCGATAGGACTCGAGGGGACTATGGTGTGCTTGATGCGGACAAACTTTTTAGCTTAATAACTGAATTTAAAGATAAAAAGCAAGTTGATAAACTAGTGAATTTAATTGATAAAAATCAGTAGCTCGTAGGGCGGCTACCAACTAAACTCGTAAGATGAGTAAATGTAGGATGGGTAGAGCGATAGCGAAACCCATCATATTCGGGAGGCTGCTCTTATGGATGAAAACCGGAACATCCTGATGGGAATGCCTCCGGTTGCGGTTGGGTTGATTGTTCGGCATGGGTTTGATGGGTTTCGCTATCGCCTCTCGGCAACTGCTCCTGCGTTGCTCTACCTCCTACATCCATGTAGTCGTACCCATCCGACGAAAATTAAGAAACTTACGATAAAACGATGACCGACTATCGACGCTATCGGGTGAAAGGCGGAACTTACTTTTTCACGGTCAATCTGGCGGAACGGAAGCGGAAACTACTGACGGAACACATTGATGTGTTACGGGGTGCGTTTCGGGAGGTAAAACAGACCCACCCGTTTAATATGGGTGCAATGGTTATATTGCCGGATCATTTACATGCGATATGGACGTTGCCCGAAGGGGACGATGATTTCAGCTTACGCTGGCGGCAAATAAAATCGGCGTTTTCCAGACAAATTGAAGCAGGTGAAAGGGTATCGCTTTGCCGTGCTGGCAAGCAGGAGCGGGGCATCTACCCAAGGGCACGAGTGGCAACGGCGGTTTTGGGAACATGCAATCCGCGATGACTACGATTTTGAACGCCATGTGGATTACATCCATTTTAATCCGGTAAAACATGGTTATGTGCAAAGCGTGGCGGATTGGCCTTATTCAACATTCCATCGCTATGTTGAGATTGGCTTATATCCGCAAAACTGGGCAGGTGGAACTGGATGGTGCGGCAGCGAGCATCGTTGAAACCGTAACCCCTAGATAGGCAAATGCAGTCGTACCCATGCAACGCTTTAAAACGGAAAAATATGGGGCTGCACTCGAAAAAAGTTAGATAAAACGCTATTTGAGGTAATACGAGATGACTGGAACATTATCAGAAAGGATTACGATGGCTGCGGATATTTGCCACGGCAAACCCTGTATCCGGGGTTTACGCTATCCGGTAGAAACCATTTTGGAATGGTTAGGTTCAGGTATGACTACGGAAGATATTCTCGCCGATTACGAGGATTTGCAGCGGGAAGACATTATGGCGGCGTTGGAATTTGCCACCAAAATTGTGACAGTAAAAAGGATTGAAATTCTGGCGGCATGAATTTTTTGGTTGACGCACAATTGCCTAGGCATCTGGCAGCTAGCCTGAAGTGGCATGGTCATAATGTTTTGCATACGCTGGATTTGCCGTTAGGAAACCGTACCCCCGATTGGCAAATCAATGAAATTTCTGTTGCGGAGCAACGCGTCGTTGTGACAAAGGATGCGGATTTTGTCAATTCGTTTCTGGTTTCGGGCGTACCTTATAAATTGTTGTTGGTTTCGACAGGCAATATCAGCAATCAACCCTTGGAAGGTATTTTTGCCAAAAACCTAACAGCGATTATTGAAGCACTTCAACTATATGATTATGTTGAAATCACTAGGACATCTTTGATTGAGCATAGATAGTTAAGCGTAATTAATATCTTTGGATAGCTTGCTGATGACACTGGGCAGTGATTTTCACTGTTTAACGTAAAAATGGGCGTGAATTGATTTCGGTGCTTATCAACACCGATCTAACCCTTAATAACTTTTTTGCTTGAGAGGCATTGCTATGACCACGAACGCATACCTAAAAACGCGCACTGGGCTGTTTGGCCTGTGTTGGATGCTTGTTTCGTTTGTCCCCATTCCTGTTTTGGCTGAATTGAATGATACTTGCGTGGTCAGCGTCCTCAACCGCACAGTGCAGGTAAAGGCCGATGGCACTTGGGTATTGCCTAACATCCCTGCCAACTTCGGGCCAGTCAGGGCACGGGCAACGTGTGTCGCCGACGGCATTACCCAATCCGGGCAGTCAGATTTTTTCACTATTCCACCAAATGGTTCGGTCGATGTGCCTAAGATTGCCCTTGGCCCAGTTACCCCTATCCCTTCGCAAGTTACTATTACCGCCCCCACCACAACCCTGACCCAAGCTGGGAAGACCACACAATTAAAAGTTGTCGGCAATTATGCCAATGGCTCCACCAAGGATGTCACTGCTAAAGCCACGGGTACACAATACCTCACCAGTAACCCCGCCCTCGCCACAGTGACTGCTGATGGTCTTGTCACCGCTCTGCAAAGCGGCACTGTGGTTGTACAAGCGATTCAAGAAGGCACACAGGGGCTGCTGCAAATAAATGTCGCATTATCCAAAGATTCTGATGGCGACGGTATTTTAGATGATGTTGAGCTACGCCTAGGGCTAGACCCCAATAACCCCGCTGATGCGCAAGACGATCTTGACCGCGACGGCTTGACCAATATAGATGAGATTAAGCACGGCACTGATATCCGCAACCCTGATAGCGATGGTGATGGTCTTACTGATGGCGCAGAAGTGAAACTGGGCGCCAACCCGCTATTGGCCGATACAGACGGGGATGGCGTGCCTGATGGTATAGAAGTTGCCACTGGCAGCAACCCATTGGACGCTAAAAGCTTTGATCTAAATAAGGCATTAAAAAATATAACAGTGACACCGGCTAACTTTGTGCTGAATGTTAACAGTGTGGATTTGGTGGCTTACCAGCAACTGAAAGTGATTGGGCAATTTAATGCGGGTGGTACTATCGATCTGACGGCTAAGGCACGCGGCAGCAATTATGCTTCCAATAACTTGCAATCATGTAATTTTGGTGCCGAAGATGGCCGGGTATTTGCTGGCAGTGATGGTGGTTGTGTGATAACAGTCACCAACAGCGGCTTTACCGCCACCGCTGCAGGTTTTGTGCGCACTTTTACAGCCAAAGCGTTATCTTATGTGCCAATATCAGGGTTTGCCAACAATGTTGATATAAACGGTAACTACGCTTACGTTGCCGCCGGTTCAACCGGTTTGCAAGTGGTTAATGTCAGCGATAAAAATAATCCAAAAGTGGCGGCGGCGTTAGACACGCCCGGCAATGCCAATGATGTGTCAGTTGTCGGCAATTATGCCTATGTTGCAGATGACTCATCGGGTCTTAATATAATTGATATCAGCAATCCGCTTGCGCCGACTAATGTTGGGGCATTTGACACCGCTGGGACAGCATGGGATGTGGTGGTTAGCAACGGTTACGCTTTTGTTGCCGATGGTGCGAACGGCCTTAAAATCATCAATGTCAGTAATCCTGCCAAGCCTGCTCTGGTAGGGGGGCTGGCAATTGGTGGCACATCCAAAGGTGTCGATGTAAATTGGCAACGTAAATTGGCAACGTAATTTGGCCGCGGTGGCGGGTGATTATGGATTACAGCTAGTGGATATCTCCAATTTGGCGGTGCCAGTGGCACTGGGTGTTGCATCAGGCGGTGATGTGCGTGATGTGGTAATGAATGGTAACTTTGCATTTTTAGCCGATTATTCGCGTAGTTTTACCGTGGTGGACATCACCAACCCCGCTTTGCCAGTAGTTGGGGCATCCACCGACCAGAGCCTTGGCGGGCTTTTGCAAGATGTCGTTTTGTCCGGGGCTTTTGCTTTTGGTGCGGATGTCCGCTTTGTCAATGGGGTGCCAATCATTGATGTCAGCAATCCCACAACCCCTCAGCCTAGGGCCATTCTTGATTTTAGTCAATTTAGGGATGATAACGGCACTGGCATCGCTGTAGATTCAAGCTTTATTTACCTTACTGCTGAGCAAGGCTCACTTTCCGAAAATGGGACAGCAGCAGGTAATACCCGATTGTATATTGGTCAATACCGGGCATTGGAAGACCGTTTTGGTATACCACCAAGCATTTCAGTGACGTCACCCGCCAATGGTGACACTGTTATCCAGCAGCAACAATTGCCAATTATGGCAACAGCGTCTGATGATGTGGCAGTGGCAGGGGTTACCTTTGCCGTCAATGGTGTTGATATTGGCACTGATACCACAGCCCCTTATGAAATGACTTATGCAGTGCCAGCACAGGCCAATAATTTAACAATAACGGCAAACGCAATCGATTTGGGTGGCAATATAGCGTCCTCAATTCCTTTTACGGTAACGGCGATTCCTGATCCATTGACCACTGTTATTGGCGTGGTGGTGGACAGCAAAGGCAATGTCTTGTCTGGTGTCAGTGTGACCTGTCAGGGCATTACTGCAACCAGCAGCACTGACGGTTCTTTTTCAATCCCTGGCCAACCGACCCTTCAAGGCGACATCCGTTGTACCGCCAATTTTAAAAACGGCAATGTAACCTTGACAGGTGTTTCCAACGCTGTGTCCCCCGTCCGTGGCGGCACTACAAATATGGGTAAAATAACCGCCCAAGCAGGGCTAAGCCGGGGCAGGGATTTTTGGTTTGCACATCAGAAAGTTTATTCTGCTGGGGCGCAACTGATTATTTTGTCGGACATGCCGGCCAACTTTACCATTAGCGCCACTGGATTTTCCTATACAGGCACGGCCACGGCAGATGCACCGGCAGTTGTACCCATCCCTAACAGTTTGCAAGTCGAGACTGATCAAGTGATAGAAAGCAAAGGGATACACCTTGCTAGTGATACGGATATCACCGCTTTGCTTTACTTGAATGCGGCGAATACGAATGATATTGCGCTACTGATCCCCACTGCTAGTCTAGGTGAAGCGTATGAGGTGGTGGGTTATTCTGGCTATCCTTCTGAGTTTTTGTTGGCCGCCACGCAAAACAACACCAATATCAGTTTTAACCCGCCTTGTGGCAGTCAGGCGGGTAATACCGTTAAGCTGAGCTTAAATGCCGGTGATGCCTATCAATACCAGTGTTCAGGGGGCGTGGGCGATGTGACTGGCACGTCCGTACAAAGTGACCAGCCGCTAGGGGTAATAGCAGGGGCGGGCTGTGCCGATGTGCCGGTCGGGGTGGTTGCTTGTGATGTGTTGTCGGAGATGCTCTTCCCTGTCGCCAACCTATACGGTACAGAATTCTATTCTGCGCCCCTGCCCGGAAACACATCGGATGTATTCCGTATAATTGCTGTGCAAGATGGCACGGTGGTGACGGTCAATCAAGGAGGGACAAAAGACACCTATACGCTCAACCATGGTCAATTCCAAGAGCTGCGGATAGAGCCAGGCGCACATTTTACCAGCAATCTGCCTATTTCTGTCACCCAATACGCTGTCGGTGGCGGACAGGCGAAGATTGGCGATCCTTTCCAGATGCAGCTAATCCCTACACAGGCGTATAAAACCGCCTTCCGGTTTTACACTCCATCAGAATATACCGATAGCACCTATGCCATTATCACAGCACCAAATGCTGCTGTGTCTTCAGTAACTTTAAATGGAGTGGCTGTCACTGGCTTTCAGGCACTGCCGGATGGTAGCCAGCAGTATGTGGTGGTTGCTGTGCCCAAGGGACAAAGCGTGATCACGGCATCGCAACCCATAGCCGCCTATGGGATAGGTTTTGGATACTATGTTTCATACGGCTATCCCGCTGGATTTTAACCTGAGGAATTATAATGAGACATTTACCCTTAGTGATCATTTTTAATGGTCTATTTGGATACGCATACTATGCCGAACCAGCTACTTTACCAACTATTAAGCCGCCTACAGCAGGGGATTCGACCGTTAATGGCAATGCAACGCCCGACGCAACGCCAATCACAATCTATGATACCTCTTACCCGGCACATACAGCCTTGGGCAAAGGCACGTCTATTGACAGATCGGGCAATTTTGCTGTGGCAGTGTCGCCTAAGCTCATTAATGGACACCGTTTGATGGCAGTCGATAATAAGGGGCGAAGCAGTCAAATTGTGGTTGTGTCCCCCCCATCAAGCGCAGTTGCCGGCCCTGCGAAATAACCATGCGCCTAATATTATTTGGCTATTGTCTATTGTTGCCATGCTTGGCATGGGCTAGCGATACTATGCCGGATAAACAGCATAAAATAGGGCTTGAACTGTCAGTCCCCCAGCATCTTGCCGATGGTCAGGAATTTGGCTTGCCCATCACGGATCTGATAAAGCATGGCAAGTTGCTTTTTAACGCCAATTGGACTGAACAGGAAGGTGGCGGCAGACCGTTAAGCAAAGGGACTGGCAAGCAGTTGACCGACCCATCCCAGCCTTTAGTGGGCAGACGCGCTTTTAACCGCATTTCTGGGCCAGATGCCAATTCCTGTGCGGGTTGCCACAATATGCCCTATGGCATTTCTGGTGGTGGCGGTGACTTTGTTACGGGGGTATTTGTATTAGGCCATCGCTTTGATTTCGCGAGTTTCGACCCTAAGGACAAAATACCCACTCGCGGCACAGCGGATGAAAATGGCAAGCCTATCTCTTTGCAAACCATTGGCAACTTCCGCGCCACCACAGCAATGTTTGGTGGAGGATATATTGAAATGCTGGCACGGCAGATGACCGCAGAATTGCAAGCCAGCCGTGACAAGTTGCAATTGGGCGAGACTACAGAGCTGTGGGCAAAAGGGGTATATTTTGGCAAGCTCACCCGGCGTAAGGATGCCACATGGGACACTAAACAAATCGAAGGTCTGCCGCGTATGAGCATTATCGCGCCTACGCCGTTAGACCGACCTAGCCTAGCTATCCGGCCTTGGCATCAAGCGGGTAATGTGGTGTCACTGCGCGAATTCTCTAACAATGCCTTTAATCACCATCATGGTATCCAAACCTCAGAACGCTTCGGTTTGGATACCGATTTAGATGGCGATGGCTTTACCAATGAGATGACCCGGGCGGATATGACAGCGGTGTCACTGTACCAAGCAGCACTTGCTGTGCCTGGGCAGGTTATACCACGCGATCCAGAAATTGAAAAGGCGATAGCGGAAGGCGAAAAGGTTTTTGCTAAAATTGGTTGTGCCCGATGCCATATCCCCTCGTTGGCTCTCGACAGTAAAGGCTGGCTGTATACAGAACCAAATCCTTACAATCCATTGACCAACTTACGTCAAGGTGAGACTAAAACAGTGACTATGGACTTGACCGCCCCTGAATTGCCGCAACCACGTTTAACACCCTTGTTGCCGGAACGCAATGTAGTGATTGTCCCCGCTTTTACCGATCTTAAACTGCATGACATTACTGATCCGAACGAGCCAGCGGAAGCCGAGACATTGGACATGAACTGGTTTGTTTGGTCGCCAAAATTTTCTGGTGGTAACCGGCGGTTTCTCACCAAACGCTTGTGGGGTTGTGCCAATGAACCGCCGTATTTCCATCATGGCTTATTTACCACGTTACGGCAATCTGTGTTGGGGCATTTTGGCGAGGCGAATGCAGAGCGCAAAGCCTTTCAATCCTTGCCAGAATACGAGCAAGATGCTTTGATTGAGTTTTTAAAAAGCTTGCAAGTGTTGCCGCCCGGTACAAAGTATCGGGTGGTCGATGAAAATTTCCAGCCACGGTGATGGTAGTTTGCACCGCAATAAATATAAATTCAGGGGGGCACTATGAAAAAACAGTTTATCCGTACCACTTGGCTGGTGTGTTTGCCACTCATTTCTTGCCCGATATTTGCCGAATCATTGGATTTTGAGACTTTGTCAGACGGAGCGAGCGTCACTAACGAATATGCCGCACAAGGGGTGTCTTTTTCACACGCGGTGGCATTGTCGGCGGGACTGTCTTTAAATGAATTTGATTATCCACCCCATAGCGGACAAACTGTTATTGCCGACGACGGATCAGCTCCCATTACGATTAATTTTGACAAATTGACGCATATTATTGGCGCTTGGTTTACTTATACGTCTTCCGTGACACTGACGGCTTTCAATGCGAATGGTACGGTTTTGGGGGTTGCCAATTCAGCAGGTACGAGCAATCTCGGCACTTCAACAGAAATTTTATTGGGACTTGATGGTGTTAGGCGTTTGCAAATAGCAGGGCTTACCAATGGGTCATTTGTCATGGATGATTTGAGCTTCACTACTAGCTTGGCAACGTCAATAGACGCAGCTTTGCCGTTTTATCTAGCCAGTGATTTGGGGACGGCAGTTATACCGGCTTTTGAAGGCGGGACGTTACGGGTCGATGTCCCTGATACCAATACCCTCGACTTTACTCTTAACAACCAAGGCGGAACGCTAGACGCTAACGGACATACGGCAACATTTTCCGGTGTGTTTTCAGATGCTTCTCCTGGTGTTCCTGGTGCGCTGCGGGTTACGGATAGCGCAACGGGAGGGATGGTCATACTGAAGGGTAATAACACCTACAGCGGCGGCACTTACCTAAATGGCGGGATATTAAGTGTCGCCAGTGAGGCCAATCTAGGTGATGTAAAAAGTGGACTAAATTTTAATGGCGGTAGTTTACAAATCACCGGAACTGCTTTTAAAAATACCCAACGTTCCATTCATTGGGGGACTGCGGGTGGCGGTTTTGATATTGCTGACTCAAGTAATGTTTTCACCTTATCACAAGTGCTTTCTGGTTCTGGACGCCTGACTAAGCAAGGTGCCGGTACACTGGTATTATCAGGTGTGAATACCTATACAGGGGGAACAACTGTCAGTAATGGTGTTTTACAGGGTGATACAAGCGGTCTGCAAGGCGATATTGTTAACAACGCTTCAGTTGTTTTTGACCAGGCCAGCGATGGTTCATACACCAGTGCGATGAACGGAACTGGGTCATTGGTTAAGCAAAATTCAGGGAAACTGACGCTAACAGGCACTAATACTTACAGCGGCGGCACAACGATCAACCAAGGCACATTAGCAGTAGACGGGGCATTGGCTTCCGGTGTCACCGTCAACACCGACGGAACACTACGTGGGATAGGATTGGTGAACGGCAATACCAGCGTTGCAGGCCGATTGGCACCAGGCAATTCGCCAGGCACTTTGACTGTTAATGGTTCTGTCTCTATGGCTTCTACTAGCAAGCTTCAGATTGATATAGACGGTACTGGAACAGGCAACGGTGCGGGTAACTATTCGAGAGTGTTGGTGCAAGGGTCAGGTAATGCGTTTACGGCGGCAGGTGATTTACAGCCTGTGTTGCGGGGAATTACGGGTGATGCGAAGAATACGTTTAACCCTGTCATCGGTCAAAACTTCCAAGTTGTGACTGCCACAGGCGGGGTAAAAGGTACATTCAATTCATTAAGGCAACCCACAGCGGGATTGCCAACGGGAACGCGTTTCGATGCTTTGTACGATGCCCATACTGTGCGCTTGGCACTAACGCCTAAATTCTACAGTGACCTGCCCAATATCAACCTAAAAGGTAATGCTAGCGCTGTGGGGACTACCCTGGATGCCATACGTCCTGCCAGCTTTGCTGCCAAAAATCCGCTCTTCCAAGCATTGGCGACACAGTCAGAACCGCAAGTCGCCACGACCTTGCAACAAATGGATGGAGAAATCCACGCCGATCTGCTCGCCGCCAGCTTCAACACCCACCGTTTGACCCGGCAAGCCGTTTTTGGCCGTCTGAGTGATGTACGTTTGGGGCGCTCATCGTCTATGACGGGTATTACTGCCCAAAATAACGAAAGCTTAGTTGGGCAAGCCGCCAATAACGCCGCACAAAATTTGGAAGCACAAGCCAATAAAAATCTTTGGGTACGTGGCATGGGCGGTTTTACATCCACCCATGCTGACAGACAAGCCAATGGCTTCAACGAAAGCCTGTACGGTGTCATGCTGGGTTCCGATTATGCCATCACCGACAATTTACAATTGGGTGCGGCCATTGGCTATGTCCACAATCAGGTGAATGCAAACCAAGCGGGTAGCGGTACAACCGATAGCATCCAATTTTTGGGATATGGTCTTTGGCAAAGGCATAACGAGTTCCTAAATTTCGCATTCGGTTATGGACGGGACAATTACACCAGCCAACGCACGGTCAATTTGGGCGGTAATACCGGCTATAAAACCGATGTCGACGGCAATAGCGGTTCCTTAGACGTGGAAGCCGGTACCCGCAGACGCATGGGCAGTTACACCATTGAACCCTCATTCGGAGTCCGTGGTGACATTATCAGCCGCGACGCATTTAACGAAGGTGGTGTGGCGGGGCTTAAAGCCAACTCGACAACACTCTCTGCTGCCCAAACCCGTCTCGGTGCTAAATTTAGCCGTGGCATTGTGTTTGGCATCAATAAACGTATCACCCCAGAACTCCGAGCCTACTGGTTGCATGATGAAGGCGATTCGATAGCCAGCCAATCACAAGCAACATTACTAGGCCAGTCTCTGCGCATTAATGCCGCCAATGCAGGACGCGATGCGGCTTCATTAGGTGCAGGCGTAACCGTGGAAGTCGGCAAAAATGTAGCCTTGTTTGCAGATTACAATTATGAACACCGCAATGCCGCGAATGGACAAAATATCTTCGGTGGTGTGCGGTTGAGTTGGTGAATACTTGTTTGTCCTAACTATGATGATTTATTAAAATCCAACCCTGCAAATTTATCGTAACAACCACCTAACTTTAAAGTCATACAGTCGTTGCGAATAATTTATTAACTGATGTTACGCAGCCCGTAATTTCTGTAACTCTTCATACGCTATCTGGTTCGCTTTTATAAACAGCTTGGCCCGCATGGCGAAATGGTTGGTTTTATGTTTGATCTTCAAACATTCTAGCTTGAACACGGCATAGATGGACATGAAGATGTGGTTGTTCTGGGTGGTGACGGTGCGGGTCGGCGACTTTGCCAGCCCCGCATTGGATTTCAATGACTTGTGGAA
>CAIYOW010000136.1 GCA_903927955.1 uncultured Methylococcaceae bacterium
CATTTGCTTATTGGGTTGTCATTTAAAAAATGGCGGAATTACCGTTATATGGAAATAGCACCCTTAATAGGCCCGTGCGCCTGATAGTGGGCTAGGGCAAAATCATCATAGCCATACTCAAACAGCGAGGCTGGTTTGCGCGTTAACGTTAGGGTTGGCAACGGGTAAGGAGGGCGGGACAGTTGTTTTTTAGCCTGTTCGATATGGTTCAAATACAAATGCACATCGCCACCTGTCCAGACAAAATCACCCAATTGCAACCCCGTTTGCTGGGCCACCATCTGCACCAGCAGGGCATAACTGGCAATATTGAACGGCAAGCCCAAAAAAGTGTCGCAACTGCGTTGGTAGAGCTGGCATGATAATTTGCCGTCCGCCACATAGAATTGAAAAAAAGCATGGCACGGCGACAAAGCCATTTTGCCCAAAGCCACATTGGCTTGGGGGCTGATGCTTTCATCCGGCAAATCCGCCACATTCCATGCCGAAACCACCAAGCGGCGGCTATCGGGCGTGGTTTTTATTTGTGCCAGCAGTTGCGCCATTTGGTCAATATGACCACCGTCCGGCGTAGGCCATGAACGCCATTGCTTACCGTAAACAGGCCCCAACTCGCCCGTTGCATCGGCCCAGTTATCCCATATCGTCACTTGGTTCTGTTGCAAGTAAGCAATATTGGTGCTGCCCTGCAAAAACCATAATAATTCATGGATGATAGATTTTAAATGGATTTGTTTGGTGGTCAGCAACGGAAAGCCGTCTTGCAAATTAAAACGCATCTGGTGGCCAAATAGCGACAACGTACCCGTGCCGGTGCGGTCGCCTTTTACAACGCCTTCATTAAGCAATTTTTCCAGCAGTTGCAAATACTGTTTCATGCCGGTTTTCTATAGGCAAAATAAACCATTGCTGCACCAATGATTATCATAGGCAAAGACAATAGTTGCCCCATCGTCAGCCAATCCAAAGCAATAAACCCTAAATGGGCATCGGGCATACGGAAAAACTCCACCACAAAACGGAAGCAGCCGTACAGCATCACCGCCATGCCGGTCGGGGCCATAGTGGGCCGGGGGTGGCGGGTATAAAACCACATAATGGCATACAGCACCAAGCCTTCCAAAAACGCCTCGTAAAGTTGTGAAGGATGCCGTGCCAATGGCCCGCCATTAGGAAAAACCATCGCCCACGGCATATCGCTGGGCCTGCCCCATAATTCGGAATTGATAAAATTACCGATACGCCCCGCGCCTAAACCAATGGGCGCCAAGGGTGCGATAATATCGGTCAATTGCAGCACAGTGCATTTCTGTTGCTTGCCAAAAAACCACATGGCGATAAACACACCCAACATGCCACCATGAAAAGACATGCCCCCTTGCCATATTTTAAACAGCAATACGGGGTCGTTCAGAAATTCGGTAAAATTATAAAACAAGATGTAACCAATACGACCGCCCAACACCACGCCTAATGCACCGAAAGTGACCAAATCTTCAATGGCCTCGGGCTTTATTGGCGACCACGGTTTTGCCGCACTTTTTTGCCCCAACCACCAGACAGCGGCAAAGCCGACCAGATACATCAAGCCATACCAGTGGACTTTTACGGGGCCAATACTTAAAGCAACAGGATCGATGAGCGGATAGGTCAACATAGTCGGTGATTATGGGCTGATGGCGGCGGGGTGTCGAGTGGGACACGCTAAGTTAATAACAAATAGGTATTAGTTTAAAAGTTTTTTCACGTATAAACCGAAAACTTGTTTTCAGCTTAAGCTAGGGCTTGCCCGCCACCTGATACGCCTCAATAAAACCTTGCCCGGTGCTGGGCTTGATGGATGCAATATACAGGCTGTTTTGGTAAGCTAATGGTCGGGATTGCTGGCGGCCTGTGCCTTGCAGGGCTTGCAGGGCCATTAGCTGCCCATCTTTAATACGAACGCCGTACAGGGTGCCGGGCAAGCCTATATCCACAATCCAAACCACATCATCACCTGCTGCATTTTTTGTGATGGCTGGTAACGATGGATGGCTGCGGAAAGCTTGTAAAGCTTCTGGGCTATTAGGATTAGGAAATTGCCAAAAGCGTTTAAAGGTCGGCTGACCGTTTGCCAAGGTGATTTTTAACGCCACCAAACCGGCAGGATGGCTCTTATCCGGCATAAACGTGGGTATCACCACCACTGGCTCGCCGTCCACTTGGCTTTGTACCGGCTCTGTGACAATCATGCCCATCCATGTGCGGGCGCAACCGTCAGTTGGTGTGCCGCAAACCTCGGCAATTTGCATCCGGTCGTACTGCACACCCAAATGTTCGGCATCAATCAGGTACACACCGCCATCTTTGCCGGGTTGCACCAACACGCTACGCCCATCTTTCAGGGTAGTTTTAATTGGGGTGTTTGCACCCAAGTCAAAATCCAACCACGCCAAACATTCCCAAAAATTGCGCTGGTCACATTCGCCATCGGCAGGCTTAATCGGTGGCTCGTTCGGCATCAAGCGCGGAATAAACAAATTTTTGCAAGAGCTTATGCAAGATTCAGAGGGATTGAGCGGGTCAAAGTTTTGGCACAAACGCGTGTCGCAAGCATCGTTAAATTGCAGCCCGGGCTTGAGCTTAAGCACTGCATTGGAATAGTCATGGCGGGCAATATCCACTTGTCCGTTGCCGGTCGGTACAAACAAATCAAAATCGCCCTTGCCGTCCGGCACAATGGTGATGCCTGCGGGAGACCATATCCCGCCGCCACAGATCATCTCTTGCGTGCCATGGAACAGGGTGACCGGACAAGTGCTTTCTGGCGTGGTCAGCAACACATTGCGGACTGCTTGTTGCGGGCCGTGCTTATGCCAGGCATCCAAATCTATTTCGAACAACCAACCATGAAACGGCTGCACATCACTAGAGTTGCCAAACCCCGCATAAACCAAGCCCCATTTTGAGCCACTGGGCAGTATATGTTTAAGTTCGGCATGGGAAAAAGCCGTTTTGGGATTAAATTTAACCGTGCCTTTGCCATCAGCAGCGGGCTTTTCGGCACTGATTTCGAGTATTGGAAAATCGGGGTCCAATTGTTGCCGCGCCAAATCAAGCACTGCCAGCCGGTGGCTAATCCTGACCGATTGCTCAAGGCATTGGTACAACACAATCAGTTTATCGCCCGCCAACACAGGGGTAGCGACCAATTGCACCTCTTCCGCCCCGTGCGGCGCTGGCAAATTAACTTGCCAATCGGTCTGGCCGGTTTTGGCATCCAGCGCCGCAATCAGACCGTTGCTGACCGGCACCATGACCCGCGCCTTACCTTGCGATAAGTCCAATACCGAAGACGCGATAATGCTGGCCGAAAAAAGGCTGGCAGGCTGTTGGGCGGTAGGGAACAGCTGGGTAAGCGGTAATAACGGGCCAGTGGCTCGGGCGGTAACTTGCTGTTGGCACGACAATATGCCCAACACAAGGAAGAAACACACAACGGTAAAGTTAATGAAGCGGTTCATGGTGGTTTAAGTGGCGGGGTTGCTAGGGTCTGAAGCCCTATGCAGCAGGATTATCAAGCCGGAACAAGCGCCTTGAAGATTGGCTATTAAATCCGCCCATAATAACAAAAGCCAGCCCAATTAGGTGCGTATTTCTCTGTTAACCGCCAACGGGGGCCAAAATTTTCAGCAACTCGCCAATAAACACAAGCTTTTCTTCGGTGTCGGCAAACGTCTTGACAAAGCGCAGCTTGTCCGCGCCATCAAACTTATAGCAAGCGCTTTGCGTTTGGATCAGCTCAATAAATTTTTCGGTGTTGATGGCGGGTTCGGGGCTAAAAATTAGCCGCCCGCCCGCCGCATTGGCTTCAATTTTACGCACGCGCAAGGCAGCAGCCTGTTGTTTTAGGCGGGTGATGCTGAACAAGTTTTTGACTTGTTCAGGCAATAGACCAAAACGGTCGATCATTTCCACTTGTAATTCGCGCAAATCCTCTTCACTGTCGGCATTGGAAATACGCTTATATAGCACCAAACGCCCGTGGATGTCCGGCAAATAATCATCAGGAATTAACGCTGCCACTTGCAAATCAACCTCGGGGCCGCGGTCGATAGGCGTATCCAGTTCCGGTTGCTTGCCCGATTTTAACGCCGCCACTGCACGTTCCAGCAACTCGGTGTACAGCGTAAAGCCAATTTCCTGAATTTGCCCGCTCTGATCGTCACCCAGCAACTCGCCCGCGCCCCGAATCTCCAAATCGTTGGATGACAGCATAAAGCCCGCACCCAAATCGCCCGAAGCCTCAATGGCTTCCAAGCGTTTCACGGCATCTTTGCTCAGCGCCGACTTATGCGGCACCACAAAATAGGCATAGGCGCGATGATGCGAACGCCCCACCCGGCCGCGCAACTGGTGCAATTGCGCCAAACCCAACTTATCGGCACGGTTGATAATGATGGTGTTGGCGCTCGGGATGTCAATGCCGCTTTCAATAATGGTGGAACATAACAGCAGATTAAAACGCTGGTGATAAAAATCGAGCATGATACGCTCCAGCTCCCGTTCCGGCATTTGCCCGTGCGCCATTTCTATGCGGGCTTCCGGCACTAGCTTGGCCAGGTCTTGCGCCATTTTGGGCATGGACTGCACATCGTTATGCAAAAAGAACAACTGCCCGCCACGGCGTATTTCGCGCAGACACGCTTCTTTAATATCCGCATCCACCCATTCGCTGATGAAGGACTTAATCGCATGGCGGTTAGGCGGCGGGCTGGCAATAATGGAAATGTCACGCAGACCGGACAAAGCCATATTCAACGTCCTAGGAATGGGCGTGGCGGTCAGGGTCAGCATATCCAATTCATTACGCAATTTCTTGAAATGCTCTTTTTGGATAACGCCAAAACGGTGTTCTTCGTCGATCACCACCAAGCCCAGTTGGTGGTATTGCAGTTCTTTGGACAACAACTTATGAGTGCCGATAATAATATCCACTTTGCCCTGTGCCAAATCCTCAGCAATCAGCTTTTGCTGTTTGGGCGACACAAAACGCGACAACACCTCAATGCGGAATGGCCAATCGGCAAAACGGTCGCGGAAATTCTGGTAATGTTGTTGCGCCAGCAGTGTGGTGGGCACCAGCACCGCCACTTGCTTACCGCTTTGCACGGCAATAAACGCCGCGCGCATAGACACTTCAGTTTTACCGAAGCCCACATCACCACAAATCACCCGATCCATCGGTTGCGGGCTAGCCATATCTTCCAAAATGGCCTCAATGGCGGTTTGTTGGTCGGGCGTTTCCTCAAACGGGAAAGCATCGGCAAAAGTCTGATAATCGGTATCCGCCACCCTAAACGCATGACCCTTTTTAGCGGCGCGTTGCGCGTGGATTTCCAACAATTCTGCCGCCACATCATGGATACGTTCAATGGCTTTCTTCTTCGCCTTGCCCCATTGGTCGCTACCCAGTTTATGCAAGGGCGCATTTTCTGGACTCACCCCCGTATAGCGACCGATCACATGCAAAGCGGAAACCGGCACATACAGTTTGTCGTGGTTGGCGTATTCCAACATTAAAAACTCGGCATCAAAACCGCCCACCGACAAGGTCTGCAAACCCAAATAACGGCCCACACCGTGTTCCTGATGCACCACCGCCGCGCCCACGGTCAGCTCGTTCAGGTTATTGACAATATTTTCCAGCTCACGCACTGCCGAACGGCGGCGACGGCGGCGTTGCTGGGCTTTTTCGCCCGATAGCTGGCTTTCGGTGATCAGGGCAAGGGCAGGGTGGCCAATAAACAGACCGTTGTCTATCGGCGCCACCAACAGGCACGGTGACGAAGAGCAAGCCAAAAACGCCTGCCAATTGTCCACTTGTTGGGTACTGACCTTGAAGCCGCGCAACTTATCAATCAACGCCTCGCGCCGCCCCGGCGATTCCGCGACAAACAACAGTTTGCCTGCAAAACCCTCCATAAATTGCCGCAAACGTTGCGCCGGTTCGCTCAATTTGCCATCAATGGTCACATTGGGCAACGCCTGGCAGTTAAAATCAACCGCGCCGTCAGCAGCCGTTTGGCTGAGCCGGATATTACCAAAAGCGGCCATTTTGGCGTGCACTTCCGCCACCGACAAAAACAACAAATCCGGTTTAAGTAGCGGCCTTTCCACATCGTATTGGCGTTGCTGGAAACGCTCTTCGGCTTCACTATAAAAAGTTTCGGCATGGTCGGCAAACGTGTCCGGCAGCACCACTATGGCAGTAGCGGGCAAGTAATCAAACAAGGTGGCAGTATGCCCGACAAACAGCGGCAAATAATATTCAATGCCATTCGGTGCAATGCCCTTGCTGACATCACCATACAAAGTGTTTTTTAGCGGTGCTTGCGGGAACAGCTCGCGGAAATTTTGCCGGAACAGTTTGATGGATTCATCAGTAAACGGAAATTCGCGCGCCGGGAACAACTCTATTTTGTCGATTCTCTCCAATGAGCGTTGGCTTTCGGCATCAAAAGTGCGGATAGACTCAATTTCCTCATCAAACAGTTCGATACGGAACGGCACTTTACTGCCCATAGGGAACAAATCCACCACCGCCCCGCGCACCGCAAATTCACCGTGTTGGTAGACTTGGGTGACGCACTGGTAGCCCACGCTCTCTAGCTTGATGCGGTTCAGCTCCAGGTTAAAATCATCACCTACGGCAATGGCAAAACTATTCGCCAGCACATGCTCTCTGGGTGCCAAGCGGTGCATTAAAGTGGTCAGCGACACCAGCAACGCGCCGCGCTGGGTCTGTGGCAGCACCGCCATTGTTTTCAAGCGGTCGGAGGTGATTTCCGGCAATGGCGAAAACACATCGTAAGGCAGCGTTTCCCAATCAGGGAAATGCAAAATGGGCTGGCTGTTGTTGAGGAAAAAAGCCAGCTCATGCTCCAAGCGCAAAGCGGTGGCATTGTCCGCAGTGACAATCACAAACAAACGGTTTTGCTGGGTGATCGCCGATGCCAAAGCCAACGCATCCGCGCAGCCGTTCAGCCCCGTCCAAACAATGGTTTGGCTTTTATCCTTGGGGACATTGGGGGAAAAGATCAGGTGGTCGGACATCAGCAGCCATTATGCAGGTTGGGGGTTATTACAGTCATTATACCCGACTTTATAAGCGGGCTTCGCCCCTGCCTGCCCACCAACACAAGCTGGGCCTTACTGCTTGGGTGCTGTGAAGTGCTTTAATTTTATGCCAATGGCACAAGCCGCCCCGACCACAATATAAGCGTAATTGACTAACAGGCCGGACAACGTGCTGGGGTTATGGTCAACCGCATCACGCAAGCCCGGGGTCACTGTAACAGTCCACAGCACACAAGGGATTAAATAAGCCAAAAAGCCCAATCCGGCTGAAGACAACGGATTTTTGCCCGTTGCCTGGGCGCTTTTGTAATACCAATAAGTGATCAAGAAAGCGGTCAGTGTGCCAATCATAATAAAACCCCATGCGTTTGTTGGTTAAGCTTGCACCTTAGCAAAATGGCGCTTGACACTCAAGCTTCTATGCAGACTAGCCGCCAATGAACGCAGAAAAATAACAGCAAACCTTAACAAAAAACGTGTATCTTTACAGTACAGCCGCGCAACCGGCCATACCGTAAAAACAGCAGGAGCAATGCATGAAAACCATCCGTAGCGCGTGTACGCTACAGCCCAAAGCCTTGGACATAAACGTTGGCGACCAAATAGAGCAGCTTGACCAAATCATCCACAACAGCAACGGTCAAGACTACTTTAACAAAACCTTCATCACCGATGGCATGAAGACCCTGCTGAGCAAAGGCATGGCGCGGCTGGCGGGGCAATCCAACGACACCGTTTTCCATCTCAAACAGGCAATGGGCGGCGGTAAAACCCACCTGATGGTGGGCTTTGGCCTGCTTGCCAAGGACCCGGTGTTGCGTGCCGGGCTGATCGGCTACATGCCTTACCAATCTGGCTTTGCCACAGCCAAAATAGCTGCCTTTAACGGCCGCAACAACCCGCCCACCTATTTATGGGGCGAAATTGCCCGGCAACTGGGCAAGGAGGCGCTGTTTCGGGAATATTGGGAAGCTGGGGCAAAAGCCCCCGACGAACAAGCCTGGCTGCAACTGTTTGCCGGAGAAGACCCCATCCTGATACTGCTGGATGAAATGCCGCCCTATTTCCATTACTACAGCACCCAAGCCCTAGGGCAAGGCACAGTAGCGGATGTCATCACCCGCGCCTTTGCCAACATGCTCACCGCCGGGCAAAAGAAAAACAACGTCTGCATCGTCGTTTCCGACTTGGCAGCCGCCTACGACACCGGCGGCAAACTGATTCAACGCGCCTTAGATGATGCCTCACAAGAACTGGGCCGGGCAGAAGTCAGCATCACCCCGGTCAACTTAGAATCCAACGAAATTTACCAAATCCTCAGAAAACGCCTGTTCCTGAGCTTGCCCGACAACAGCGAAATTGCCGAAATTGCCGCCGTCTATGCCAGCCGTCTGGCAGAAGCCGCCAAAGCCAAAACCGTAGAACGCAGTGCCGAATCGCTGGCCAATGAAATAGAAGCCACCTACCCGTTCCATCCCAGCTTTAAAAGCCTGGTGGCGCTGTTCAAGGACAACGAAAAATTTAAACAAACCCGTGGCCTGATGGAACTGGTCTCGCGCTTGCTCAAATCAGTCTGGGCCAGCCAAGAAGACATCTACCTGATGGGTGCACAGCATTTTGACCTGTCCTTGCACGAAGTGCGCGAAAAACTCGCCGACATTTCCGAAATGCGCGACGTGATAGCCAAAGACCTCTGGGATTCCACCGATAGCGCCCACGCGCAACTGATTGACATTGCCAACGGCAACCACTACGCCCAACAAGTCGGCAGCTTACTGTTGCTGTCCAGCCTGTCCACCGCCGTCAACTCGGTCAAAGGGCTTTCCGAAAGCGAAATGCTGCAATGCCTGATCGACCCCAACCGGCAAGCCAGCGATTTTCGCGCCGCATTTACAGAACTGCACAAATCCGCTTGGTATCTGCACCAAACCCCGGAAGGCCGCAGTTATTTTGACCATCAGGAAAACCTGACCAAAAAACTCGAAGGCTATGCCGTTAAAGCCCCGCAAAACAAAGTTGATGAACTGATCCGCCATCGGCTAGATGAAATGTACAAAGCCACCACCAAAGAAGCCTACGACAAAGTGCTGCCCCTGCCAGAAATGGACGAAGCGGAAGCTGCGCTAAAAACCGGCCGCGCCCTACTGATAATCAGCCCGGACGGCAAAACCCCGCCGGAAGTGGTGCAGCGCTTTTTTGCCGGACTGACCAACAAAAACAATGTGCTGGTGCTGGCCGGCGAGAAATCATCGATTGCCAGCCTGGACAAAGCGGCACGGCATGTTTATGCCGTTGCCAAAACCAACAGCGAAATTGCCGACAGCCACCCGCAACGCAAAGAACTGGATGACAAAAAAGCCCAATACCAACAGGACTTCCAAACCACCATCCTCGCCGTTTTCGACAAACTGCTGTTTCCCGGCCAGAATCGCGGCGAAGACCTATTGCGCGGCAAAGCCTTAGATAGCACCTACGCCGCCAATGAAGGCTATAACGGCGAACGCCAGATCATTAAAACCCTCAGCGCCGACCCCATCAAGCTGTACACCCAAATACCGGAAAACTTCGACGCGTTACGGGCAAGGGCCGAACAACTGCTGTTTGGCACACAAGATGAAGCCAGAAAAACCGACCTGCTCGACAAAATGAAGCAGAAAACCGCCATGCCTTGGCTACCCGCCAAAGGATTCGACCAGTTGGCACAAGAAGCCTTTCAGCGTGGCTTATGGGAAGACTTAGGCAACGGCTACATTACCCGCCAACCCAAACCAAAATTGACTGGCGTGGTCATTGCCGATGCCTCCGAACCTGACGACAACGGCCAAGTCCGGCTTAAAATAGCGGCCATCAACGCAGGCAACAGCGCCCAAATCCATTATCAGGAAGACGGCGAAGCCAGCACTGCATCCGCCCTATTGACCGACAATGTACTGGTCACCCAAGCCTTACGGGTACAATTTCTGGCCGTTGACCCGACCGGAAAAAACCAAACCGGCAACCCAACCACCTGGACCAACAAACTGACTATCCGCAACCATTTTGACCAAACCAACCGCACCGTAGCCTTGTTGGTCGCCCCCAAAGGCACGCTACGCTATACCTTGGACAGCTCAGAAGCCAGGAACGGCACACCCTACACCGGCCCGATACCGCTAGGCGAAGCCGCCGCCACCGTTAATGTGTTTGCCGAATGCCAAGGGCTGGAACAAAAGCGCAGCTTTAACTTTGCCGCCTCCGGCTCTAAAGAAATTGCCATTGTCCGCGAGAAGCCCGCGCAACTTTATAGCAGCGCCCCCAAACGCCTGGACAACGCCACAAAAACCTATCAGGCGCTTAGCATTGCCAAAGACAAAGCCATCACCTTTGAACAAGTCACCCTGATGCTAGGCTCCGCCCCTAAAGTCATCCATCTCAGCTTGGGTGAAATGCAAATTGACGCGGCATATATCGAACAGACCTTGGCCCACTTACAAACGTTGCTTGGTGCCGAAGCCCCCGTCATCATGCAATTTAAAAAAGCGTATTTCGCCACCGGCTACGACCTGGAACAGTTTGCCAAAGCACTGGGCATCGTGCTGGAAAATGGCGAGGCCCTACAGGAATGACCGCAACCGTCGATTTTGGCGCACCACCGGCTTTTGGCCGGCATCATTTTTATGTGGACATCCCCGCCATGCCCCAAGCAGCGGTGCATATTGCCGAAGATTACGGCTTTGATGGCGACGGCAGCCGCCGCGAAACCAGCGAATGCCGGGTTATTTTGGCGCGGGAGCTATGGACTAAAATACGCGATGAAGCCCGCCGCGATTTTAACACCCGACTGAAAGCCAAAAAACTCAGCACCGGCTCATGGAACACCGGCACAGTAAAACTGGAACGCTTTTTAGGCCGCGAACTGTGCGTGCTAGCGTGGGCGACAGAACATGCCATACCCGATGAATGCCCCATCATTTGCCAAAAATGGCGCGCCCTACGTCCGGAAGAACGCTGGTGGTTGTATGCCAAAACCGCCGCCGAAGCCGCACAAGCCAGCCAGACCCAGCACGGCTGGCGCAAAGCCCTGTATTGCGCGCTAGCCGACGGCACCGGCCTAGCCGTAGGGCAAAAAAAACGCCCCAAAAACCAGCCCCAAAACCCTGACGAAGCCCTGTATGGCGATATTTTTGACTTCAGCAACTCGTGATGTTTAGATTCCGCGTGGGTACGCCGTTTGTGCCCACGCGGAATCTAAAACCCTGTATCGTTATGCCACTAACAAGGTAGCCCTTTATGTAGCCTAGCGGGATAAAGGGCAGCTGTGCCACAATCGCCCCGATTCCACTACACTTTATCCATGCCACCCCTTTATTATCAGACTGTTTGACAGAGGTATGTGTTAATGCGAATCTACAGGAAATCATGGGCCTGCAAGAACAGGGTGGTTCGGGTTTACCCTGAATGGCATAAAAGCGATAATGCTTGCACCCCAGAGGGTGTAACCCAATAAAAACACTAACCACGCGGAAACTTGCCATAGCAACATCTATTGAGTTTATTAGGAAACCCACCATGCAAGCCTATTATGAAATAGAAACCGACATACCTAAAAACCACCAGCTGCATTTGCTGTTGCCGGATGATATTCCTGCAGGCAAAGCGAAAGTGGCGATTATTTATGAATTGATACCCACAGGCAACGGGGCCGATCATGCGCTGAAAACTTTTTTGGAAAAATATCAAACAGAAGCGCTTGATATTGACACTGCTATATTTGATGAATCCAGAAAAACAGTGGTCGAAAGGGATTTTAAGCTATGAGTTGGGTTTATTTGCTCGACACAAATACTATTTCAGAGCCTTTAAAAGCTATCCCTCTGATGGGCAAGTCGTCGCAAATATCGCACAATATCATGCACAAATTACCATTTCCGCATCCGTAGTTTATGAGCTAGTGAGAGGTGTCCGGTTATTGCCTGATTCAAAAAAACGTCTAAAAACATTAGATTATATTGAATCCGTGTTATCAAAATTTCCTGTTTTGCCTTATACCGAAGCAGAAGCCGCCCGATTGCAACAACTCGGCAAAACAGCGTCTTTTGTCGATGCACAAATTGCATCGGTTGCCAAAACAAACAATTTAATTTTAGTCACACGCAATGTCGATGATTTTGAAAACTGTATTGATTTATAAATAGAAAATTGGTTTTCTTAAAAACAAGGCAAAAAAACCATGCTAAAACCACTTTTGAGTGGCAAGACACGCCAGCACTGATTGAACGAATGTTTCCAGTGCAGCAAAGTAGCCAGCACAGTTGCCCCGTATTATGTTGCGCCGCATTCGGGCTACACAGCTGCGAAATCACAATAATTGGAGGATAATTATGCCGGAAATATGTCGATTTTATGGGATCATCATTCGCATGTATCTAATTGATAATGAACATCCACCTCAACATATACACATTAAATACGGTGATTATGAGGCAGTGATGGAATTGACGCATCTCAATATTATTGATGGCAGTGTGCCTAAAAAATGCAGGCAATTAGTGCGGGAATGGGCAGAAATACACCAGGAAGAATTGATTGAAATGTGGAATAGCCAAAACTTTCACAAAATAGCGCCGTTGGAGTGACGTATGAAATTAGTCGAGTTTAAGCATCTCAGCAATTATGTTTTTATGTTAACGTTTGAAAATGGTGACTGCAAAGCAACGGACTTAAAAGCGTTGCTTGCAAAGTACGTTGATGAGAATCACTTAACTACCGCTCAACTCAATAAAGACTGGGGGTGTTTAGAATTTAATCAAGGTGCTGTCGATATAGACCCTAAAACCCTGTATCGTTACGCCGCTCATCATGAAGTTACCACTAACCGTTGAACTGGATGATAAATTAACAAAGTAGCCTGGATAAAAAAGTCGTTCCCTGAGCGAAGTCGAAGGGAGCTGCAACTAGAAATGCAGCCCGTCTTACGCTACGCCGCATTCGGGCTACAAAGCTAACCTATTATTTTAATTATTAATATCGCAACCCCATCCGATGCTAAAACCCTTTGAATGGCAAGACCGCCCCGCACTGATTGAACACCTGTTTCCGGTGCAGAAAATTTCGGCGGAAAGTTTCAAGGAACAAATGGCAGGTTCAGGTAAAACACTAACCGCCTTGGGCAGTTACTGGAAGGGTCGAAAACCACTGATTCTCAATAAAGCCTGTATTCTTGGCGCGTTGCTTCCTGCTACTGATAACAGTCTTAAAGACCTTGAGATTTTTGAGTTACTGATGGGCATGGACAGTCAGACGATGCAAAAGCGCATCGAAGCAACTTTGCCAGCTTCAAGACGGGGCAACGTGGGTGAATATCTGGTGTTGCCTTACAACGAACAGGTTCGACAGGCAAAGCGCCCTGAAGAGCTTCATGATTCACTTTTTTCTCATGTCTGGATAAGGGTAAATGCTCATCTTGGCACTTCGGCATCATCGTTTCCTGAGTTAGTGGAGCAAATCGGCATTGCCCGTTTTGGTCATCGTCCGCGCGTTGCGGATGTTTTTTGTGGTAGCGGACAGATTCCCTTTGAAGCAGCTCGGCTTGGCTGTGATGTTTATGCTTCAGACCTAAATCCCATTGCCTGTATGCTCACCTGGGGCGGTTTTAATATCGTCGGTGCAAGTCCAGACAAACGAATTGAAATCGACAAGGCTCAAAAAGAACTCGCTCAAAAAGTACGGGCTGAAATTGATGATCTGGAAGTAGAAACCGACGGTAAAGGCTGGCGAGCAAAAGTGTTTCTTTATTGCCTTGAAATTGATTGCCCCGAAAGTGGCTGGAAAGTTCCTCTTCTGCCGACCATGATTATCAGCAAAGGTTACAAAATGGTCGCGCGTCTTATTCCAGTACCCACTGAAAAACGCTATGACATCGAAATAGTTTATGTTGCTACTGATGTTGAAATGAATAAAGCACAGGTTGGGACAGTAAAGGATGGTTATGTAGTCCACTCTCCAGATGGAAACACAGTGTTCCGAGTAAGTATCAATAACTGATGTTACGCAGCCCGTAATATCTGCAACTCCTCATACGCCATCTGGTTCGCTTTTATAAACAACTTAGCCCG
>CAIYOW010000137.1 GCA_903927955.1 uncultured Methylococcaceae bacterium
CTACCTCGTCTAAAATCAAATGTTCCGCCCGCGACCAATCCGGCTTGCCATCGGCATTTAGCGGATACAGAATCAGGGCAAACGGCACTTTTTGGCTTACCCGTTGCAGCTTTTCGTTATTTTTCATCAACAGTTCGGCATTGTCTACCATGATAGTGGTGTCCTGTGTGCCAATAGCTTGTGTAATCAGTGTTCCGGGTTGGTACAGTAAATGACCGGGCCAAACTAAGCCATAATCTGGGGTGCGTACCCCGCCGTATGATTCCTGCACAGTGACCACTTTATCCGGCCAACGTTGATGGATGAGCTTTGCCGCTTCGGCGTTTGCCCTAGCCAAATGAATAAAAGGGAACGGTTGTTGCTCATCCAGCCTTTTGCTAAAGGCAGGGCTGTTTCCCTTAAGCTTTTCAAATGAGCCAAACGTCATGGCAATGGGAAAATCAGGCGGGGGCTGGACAGGCTTCGCTAGGGTATCGGCAGCACCAAACAGCAAGCCGATGGATAAGACGGAACCAAGCCACAGGCGTGGTGTGCGGCTACTCGGTTTTTGATGCATTGGGCAAATAAAAAGGTATTGGGTTCTGTAAACCCGCCAGCAGTTGTTCGGCAACATAGTCTGGTTGGTGGGCATGGAAGGTTCTCATAAAACGCGCTGCACCGGTGGTTGCATTATCGGTCATGCTGATAGCCATATCAGCATTTGCCCGATAATGGCCGGTATTACCGCACAACTGGTCAATCATAATGTAATTGGCATTGATTTTATCGCCGAGTGAAACACCGGAAATGATTTTGCCACCCGGGCAAAACAGCAGTGTGTGTAAGGCCGAACCCACCGAGCCGAGCAAGTATTTACGGCTGGCAAGCTTCCTAATCTGGTCGGGCAAGCTTAACGTTTCAGGATGGAGTATATCCACCCCGGCTTTGCGCAAGGCCACTTCAATAGCTGCCTCGTTAGTTATGCACGATACACCGCTGCTGAGTTTCGCTTTCGACAAGTACAGCGGGGTCAGGTTAGTATTGTTTATGATTTCGAGATCACCCCCTAAGTGCCGGCCACTATGCTGCAGGGTTTCACAAAACAAGTGATGCGCACGCAAGCGTATTTCAAATGCGGGCGCGGGGATAAATACATTTTTTATTTTGCACGGTGCTTGGTAAGCATTGAAGTCCTTGCCATCCAATCCGTGGGATTCAAAAACTTGCCGGATAAATGTTTTTTTTGCCACTACAGCAGGTGGGCCAAGGTACAACAGGTTTCCTGAAAACCCGCCCCGCCAATGCAATAACGGCCAAAGTCGAGTGGTTGATTCTAGCAGGAAATGACCATAGTGCGGGTTGATTTCACCAATGAAAAAAAATTCACGGTCATTTTCGATGATCGGTAAGGCACTGATGTCAATAGTTTTATCAATACTTGCTGATAAGTGAGCTTGGTTGCCCCGATGGTTGATGGCAGTCGGGATAGGCGAACCATCCGTGTTGAACAGCCCCCCCCTGCTGGTTGCAGTCGCGGGTACATATACCACTGCCGGAGCAAAGCTGATAGCCAACGGCTGGTTTTCTAACGCAGTCTGGCCGGAAATTTTCAGGCTATGTGAGCTTTTGGCAGTCATCGGTTTTTCCAATTCAGGGGCAAGCCCAAGCGGTTTGCGTTCTACCGAAGCTTATACAAGCCAGGCTCAGTTTAGCCAACTTGCCGGCACGGGTACAAAACGCTCATTGATCTCGTTAATCATGTCCGCATAATGGGCTTTCAGTCGGGCTTTCAGTTCCGCTGCCATGGGAGTCTTAGGCGTGGCATAGATACGGGTGTTCAGTGTGTCCGAAAAAATGGTCATAGGCGGGCAAGGCATGTCCAAAAAGGCATAAATGTCAGTAATGAACTGTTCCGGTACAGTGGCTATATCTTCATAAAATTTGACCAATAACTGCTGCTTGTCCGTTAAGCCAAGGCTGGCCAGCTTTTCTAAGGTCATCAGGTAATTGTTCCTGGCCCCTATATCAGCTCCTGAACTGCATTGTTTGAACAGAAAATCAATATCACCACCTTTGTCCGCCAAGAATGCATCAATGCCACCCGGCTTGTTTTTTTTGCCCTGCAATAGTCCCGACCATGCCCGTTCCGCAGGATCACGCAGTATGTACAGGATTTTAAGTTGTCCGGTGACAGCCTTCATATGGGCAAATCCTTCCGCACTGACCACCGCGTAATCAGGGGTGATGTCCATGGCGCAGCACTGGTTTTTGCGGTTGTGCAATAGGTTGGTATACCAACTGTCATCCAATTCACCGAGCAGTATATTCAGCTTTTGCATCAATGCCTGATCGGATGGGTTGTTTTTGGCAGCCTGACGACCTCCAGCCAGCCAAGCAGATAAAACGGGTTTTAACTTCTCCGGATTGCGCTGGCACAGCCGCAAGAAAAAATTGGCCCGCCAGTTGTTGATATGGGGGCTATTATTGTACACATAGTCAAAATAGTGTATCTCTTTGACAAATGGACATCTCGCAAAACGCGGGTCTTGGCTTAGGTTTTCAAAAAGCCAGGTTGTCCCGGCTTTTTGTGCGCCAATACAAATAAAAAGTTTTTCCAGTTTAGGCATTACAAACGCCTGCCCCGAATATCTTGTCCAGATACGCTTGATGGCTGGCATAGCGTGTGGTAAGTAGGGACACAGTCTCGTCAGTCAAGGCTTTGGTGTCTTCCAATGCGTTCACTTTGGTGGCGATGACTTGCTGATATTTGGGCAAGTCTACAGCAATGCCTAAAAAATCAGCTAGCGCGTTGGCGGTTTTTTCCGCATCACCAAACAAATCGTCATAGCTGAGCAACAACACATGATCAAACACTTCTTGGTAATTTTTAAGGGCTTGTTGGTAATCATTTAAGGCGTCTTGTACTTTCAGCCATTCACCATTGCTTTCTAGCATCGATAAGATATTTTCTTCAAACTTGTCCATGTCGGCGGCCGGCAGGCCGCTCATTAAAAGCTTGAATGCCGAAATGAAACGCTTGACAGGGTTTCTGGCCAACAAAATTATTTTGGCATGATCCCCAATGGTTTCCCGCATTTTAATGATGCCTTCTTTGGGGAGGATCATATATTCAGGGGTTATCTCACCCAAAATTTGGTTGTCAGCCACGCATGGCCTGAATAAGTCAAGATAATTGAGCTGCTCAACAGGCTGTGTGGACAGCAGCAAGCTAGTCCTTAACAAGTTCTTATAACGCTTGTCAATAAAGTCAAATTTGCTGGCCCGCACGATACGGTTGATCTCGTGTTCGAGCTGGCGTCTAGAAAAATTTTTTAAGGTCTTTTCGGTGCGGATTTTGTAAAGCGTATCAAAATAGTGCAGCTCCTTGACAGGATTCATGTAAACGGTTGTTGTTTTTTCTAATATTTTATGTAACAAGGTTGAACCCGCACGTTGCGAGCCTATGCCGATTATGAATTGTGTCATTTAAACCTTCCTATGGATGTGTAACCTATAGATGCGTAAATTTTTGCTAACTCGTTGACTTGCAAAGATGCTAACCGAGGCGGATTGGCTTTGGCAGAAGCCTTGAACCGACTGGGGGCAGCATCTATTAAGGCGAGGCAATGCTCCAAAGAAGCACTGTCAGGTTCTATGACAAAGCCCGACACGCCGTCAATGATGTCCTCGCCTATCCCACCTTTGTTGCTGGCGACAACCCAACAGCCACAGGCACTGGCTTCTCGGGTGACTAGTCCATAGCTTTCCGGCCATTTGGAGGGTGCGCATAATACGTCTATCTTACTGTACAAAGCAACGATATTCTTCTGCATGAATGGTCCGACAAAAGTGACCGGCACATTGCCCCAATGGGTATGCAGCTGATGCCCTTCTGGTTTGGCATGGTCAACAATCAGCAACTCAATATTTTTTGGCTGCAAATTCTTGATTGCCGCTTCCAGCAAGAAATAGCCTTTATGCTCCGCCATGCCGCCGATATGTGCACACACCACATTGTCAGTGTATCGGGTGTTTTTTTGCTGCCATGCCACGCTTTCAGAAATGCCGTTTTTGTTGACGGTGACAACCGGTATTTCATTTTTGCGGTAAATTTCCGCAAAACTTTCCGAAACCGTCAGAGCCACCTCAGCATTACGCAACAACCCTTTAAGATAAAGCGTGCGTTCAATGGAGCTGATCAAGCTGACATTATCGGGCAGTGGCCGAGGCTCGTAAGGGTCGGGATGCCCATCAGGATAGATAGCACCTTCTTTGTCCACCAAAAATTGATAGTCAGAAATCCACCAAGCATCATGCAAGGTGATGATATAAGGTATTTTGGCCTTAAGGGTCGCTTCGACAACCGAAGCGGTCAGCCTTTGCACGCAGTGGAAATGTACCAGATCGGGCTGCTCGGTTGCCAAAAACTGGCTGAACAGTTCGGCCATTTTGTCGTCTTTGGCATACCAGTCCATATTCTCCCGCCATAATACCGTGGTGCGGTATACCGTCGCCCCCTGATAATTGTAAATGCTCATTTGGTGGGGAGGTTTGCACTCGTTATCTGAAGTAAATACGCAGAGTTCAAACTGATCGCCGTAGTCCCTTAGCAATAGATCGAAGTTGTCGGCAACCACACGGGTAGCCCCGCCCAAGGATTTCGGCGGGAAAAACACATTGACCAAGGCAATTTTTTTGCGTTTTACCGCGCTGTTGTTTTGGCAATGGACGAGTGCTTGGCTGAGGTTTTTCTTTAATTGGGTGGCCAGTGTGTTGACCCGATAGCCGTCCAGCACCTTTTTTTGTGCTTTCTGGGCGATATCCAAGCGGCGCTGCGGGTTTTTAACCAAGGCTTTTAAATGCTTGTACCAGTCTTCCGTAGTGCTGGCCAGAATGCCGTCTTCGCCGTCGATGATCACCTCACGGTAGTTCGCGGTGCTGCTCATAACGGTAGGGACACCTAAGGTAGCGGCTTCAAACCACTTAAGCTCGCTTTTGCAGCCGTTGATCACATTGTCTTCCAATACCGCCAAATTAATGTCCGTCTGTTCAAGCAATGACCAATAAGCCTGCATGTTGCCAAGCAGTGGCAATTGTCTGACCCGGCTACCGAATTGCTGCAAAAAGTCACTGGGCAGGTTGAGGTAGCCTGCCACCAGCAAACGGACATGACCGAATTCGTCAAGTAATCTAATCAGCGCGGGCAAAACCAACTGGCTAAAGTCGCTATTGTGCGCCATAGTGCCACTGCCGTAAAAAATAACGACCTCAGGTTTTTTGCTGAGTGCAGCGGTCGAAAAGCAATTTAACTTATCTAGGCCATTGCGGTGGACAAAACATTTTTTGGCAATGACCAAGGGTGCCAGTTTATTGGCCAGCAACTGTGTCGATGCAATGCCTATCCGGCACAAGCGGGCGGCGGCGTTAAATAAGGCCATACCCTTGGTAAGGCCAATATAGGTGTTAAAATCGACATAGCCGCCATAGCTTTCAATGGCGGGTGGGTATAAAACATCAAACAAAAGATCGTCTATTTCATAACAAGAAAGTTTGCCGGTGGCGTTGACTTGGGCAATGGCTTTTATCACGGCGGGGTGTGCGGGGACGCGATAAAAAATGACCGTGTCATGGAGTGCCAAGTTGTTTTGTTCCTGATCCAAATCCATCCATGAAATGGCCGTTACGGTTTTGCCGACGGCTTCCAGCTGCTCGATTTTTTGGTTGATACGGTAACGCACACATTGGCTGACATGGTAGTCGCCAACAATCAGGATGCGGTCAAGATTGCAACTGCCGACCGTTACCGGGGTCGTTGCCGCGCCGTAAATGGACAGGTAGCACTGGTATATGAATGACACAATCTCGACTGATTTGGCAACCAAGGCTTGTCGGTCGTTGACAACGGCAAGCGCTTCCAGGTTGCCTTGTTGTTTTAGCCAAAATTCATTGACATATTCTTCAAAACGCTCATAGGTGAAACTAAATTCGGGGGCTGTTTGAATACCCTTGACCAATATCTCGAGTGCCTGCTGATGCTGGCTGAGCATTTTTTTGCAACGCGCCAGATTGGCGTAAAGCCATTTGCTGGTGCCGCCTGAAGCCAGTGCCTCTTCAAAATGGGCACTAGCCGTTTCGTAGTCATTCTCTTCCAGATAAAGGTTGCCCAATAATTCCAAGAACTCGCAACGCCGTTCAAAAGCCAAGCAGATTTTAAGCAAGTTTTTTGCCGGATCACGGTGGTGGTTGGTCAGGTAATGCTTGGCAATTTCATGGTAAAAGTTGGCGTTCAAAGTGGCATTGCGGCTAATCCGCACCGGATAGCCCGGACGGCCTGACAGCACGTCCAAAAATTGGCTAAGCTTTATTTCTATGCCGTCCTTCTGGTTGGTTTTGTAGAGCGTCTTAACTGTAAAATTATTAGGGACAAAGCTGCTGTCACAATTATTATGTTTCAGCCACGCCTGCAAATTGGCGTGTCTGCCTTCATTGCAGCCATGCAGCAAATAATGCACTAATGCCTGGGTTTGGTTTTGTAGTGTTGTTTTGCTAAGGTCTGGGTATAAATCAAGGTAAAAGTCATAATCCAAGTCGGCTTCATTAGCCGCTGCTGGGGCAATATTTTGGCTTTTAAGCAGTGCTGCCAAGTTAGGGAAGCGTTTGTCTTTGTTGCCGTTGATCAAGTAGTGGAATTTGGCACGGTAATAATTGTGGTAATAATTATTGATGCCAACCTTTTCCAAATCGGTGTAATAGTCGTTGTAGAAATTAAGATCAAAATCGACATTTTCAGAATCTGCAGGATTCAATTCTTTGCTTACCAGTAGGGCGCGAAAATTAGGGCTTCTATTGTTCGGCTTCCCCACTTCTTTCCAATGTTTGCGCAGCATCTGCTCGTCCATGTCGGACAGGTCGTGATAAAAGCTGCCGTAAAAATCCAAATCAAGGTCAGCGTCAGCGGTTTGCTGGTCACCTATTTTCTTGTTTAATGCCTGGTTAGTGGCTTGCGGGGTCTGCTGGATTGCCATTGTTAAATCGATTCCTTAACAAATAGGTGATTTGGAAAAAAGGATAGATTCTGATGAAAACATATAAAATACCGTGTTAAGTGCTCAAATTAGGCCAAGACTTTTTTAGCTTGGCAACACCTGCCGACAGACTATACGGGCTTGAAGCAAGGTTTTGCCGGATACAAAAGGCCTGACCAGTTGCCCCGTATCGTCTATCAGTATTGTTTTTTAATATGAAACAATCAGTTAAATTGCGTTTTGTATGCCACTAGGTGAAATGATAGCATGTAAGATTGGTTATACGCTAATCCCTGATAGCTTGCTTAAAATGCACTGCTACAGGCAAGCTTTTTGCCCAACAGCAGTGGCATTGTGGCCTTATCGGCCGTTTTGTTAGGGCGGTGTCCCGGTTACTCAGGCAATCATCTGCAATTTCTGGTTTTTTTATATTCAATTAGTTAACCAAGCCAATGCTCCACACTAAACAATACACCAATGCCAGTATATGACAAACCCTTGCTGTATAAAGGCCGTGGCAGCCTTAGCCGCGCGCCCGGCCGCTTTGAAAAAACCGCCAGCATTGCCGTGGATGACGGCTGGGGCAGCTTAGATGCCCCATTGTCGCCCATCAAGACCGACGTGGCCATTGATTGCAGCAAGTCTGTCATCACTTACAACGACTCGCCAGACGTGCCGTTTGACCGCTCCATCAACCCATACCGGGGCTGCGAACATGGCTGCATCTATTGTTTTGCAAGACCTTCCCATGCCTATTTGGGGTTGTCGCCCGGTTTGGATTTTGAGAGCCGCCTTTTTGTTAAGCCCGATGCCCCGCAATTGCTGCGTAGAGAGCTAGGCAAGCGTAATTATCAGTGTGCGCCGATAGCATTAGGGACCAACACCGACCCTTACCAACCAATAGAACGCCAATACCAAGTTATGCGGCAGATTTTACAGGTGCTGGCTGAAGCCCGCCATCCGGTTAGCATTATCACCAAGGCGGCTTTGATTGAGCGGGATATTGATATTTTGTCAGCCATGGCCCGGCAAGGGCTAGTGTCGGTTTATATATCGCTGACCACCTTGGACAGATCGCTCGCACGCACCATGGAGCCGCGTGCCGCCGCCCCGCAACGGCGCTTGCAGACGGTCAGTGACTTACGCGCAGCGGGTGTGCCAGTCGGGGTATTGGTAGCGCCGGTTATTCCAGCCCTGAACGACCACGAGCTTGAAAGCCTTGTAAAGGCGGCGCAAACGGCCGGGGCGCTGGCGGTTGACTATATCTTGTTACGCTTGCCTATGGAAGTGGCCGATTTGTTCGAGCAATGGCTGGGTCAGCATTACCCTCTCAAAGCTCAGCATATCATGGCACTGATCAGGGCCACCCGCGACGGCAAGGTGTACAGCGTAGCATTGGGGCAGCGTATGACTGGCACCGGTCACTATGCCGATATGCTGGCCCAGCGCTTCCGGCTGGTTAGCAAGCGCCTGCAAATGCCCAATACCCTGCCCGGCTTACGTACCGACCTGTTTCGCAAACCAATTGCCGACAGTGGGCAAATGACCTTCGATTTTTTTGATTGAACTTAAATTTAGGCTATTTTATTTTTTTAAGCCGTTAGTCACTTCCAGGCCAGTTTCGGATGGTTCACAACAGGTAAGATTGGGATTGCTGGACATAAATGGTAACTATATCCCGTGGTCTTATGTCCATCTTGACCATACCATGAAAACAAAATTTTAAATTTAAGTTTTATGGAACAACAAGTAAAGCACGGCTATTTGTCACGGTTTGGGCAGGGAGTCAAAAAATTTCGCAGTGCCGCCGGATTTTCGCAAGAAGAGCTTGCAGATCGAGCTGGTATTGACAGAAGTTATCTGGGCGGCATCGAGCGTGGCGAGCATAACTTGGCGTTGATCAATATCATCAAAATTGCGGATGCCTTAAGCCTGCCGCCATCCGAACTTTTGAAGTCGCTAACAACTCAACAGGCTGAACGATAATGGCCGTTGTTGTTGCAGAGTATCTGGGCGTGAGGACTGATACCAAAAAACTTATCGTACCCGTTAAAATTAATAAGACTTCTGGAGCAATTGGCAAGCCTACTTTACCCTGTCCTTTCAAAAAATCCCATTGTGACAAGGCGAAACGCGGTGACAAGCCAGTTTGTTCGTTGCGTAATTCAGTGACAAATGAAGTTTGGATTGTCTGTTCGCACCGATTGTGTGCAAGTTCTCCTAAATACGCCCAATTGACATCCCATCAGGTTTCGATTTTACATCAAGTGGCAAAAGAAATTTTTAGCCCTGCAATCACCCCGGCAGAAGTATTGGTTAAAAGGGAAGTCCCCATTAGAGTGACCGATGAAAGTGATTATAGCGGCGACTTTGTGATGTGGCGGAAGAACCCTAATCAAACCAGCCCGTTTAACCCTGATCGGGCGGTTATTTTGGAAATGCAAGGGGGCGGCGAAACTACAAACACCGGAATCTTAACCAGGCACATTGCGCAGACAGCAAGAGCAATTCTTGGTTAAAGGAAATGTAGCAATGTTAACCGGTGGTCGTATGGTTTTCTGTATAGGGTCGATGATATACGATTATTTGATTCAGCGGTTTAGGGACGGAATCCTGGCTGATTTAAGCAACGCCAATTGGACATTAGCCCTTCTTACTTTTGTGGAAGATGATGAAAAATATAATGCCCCATCTTGCGCGCCTGACTCAATCCCTCTTAGAATCGACAAAGACAGGACTATTTTTACAAATTACAACTCATTTGTGCAGGTACTCACCAATCAAGCGTCGCCTAGCCCGAGTTTGTTTATAGGCGATTATATGGATTTGACAGGGCAATTAGTTAGTATCTGATGTTACCCAGCACGTTGGCTGAGCGTAGTCGATGCCCCGGCTACGGTCTTATGGTTTGCCTAACTATTGTGCTTGGTTGCAATTCCTTTCGGTTACGCTCAGGGCAAGGACGATTCCATCTTGGTCTCTCTGCTACAAGCATATGGCATGGCTCTTCGCGTAGCATCAGTTATTATCTGATTTCTGCCACTCTTGATCCACTTGTACAATTCGCTGACCGATCCATTTTACAATATGGACACAAACCGCATTCCCTATGGCTCTATATCGGTTTCCGTCCAATGCACCGGAAATCCTTGCAGAATCTCGCACTCGGAAGGCATTAGCCGTCGCACATACAGCATCCGCAGTTCCTCGGCTATCAAGGGTATAGCTTTCCCCGTCGTTTCGGTATCCTTTAGCTTGTGGTCCGGCTTCTGATTTTCTTCCAATACTGGCATGTTGGATAACAAAGCAATTTGCTTCTGAAAGGTTGTCTCCATTGCAATGGGTAAGGGTTTCTCTCTTACCGATGCCCGCTCTATGAGCGATTTCAAATGGCTCTGACTCAAAAAGTACTTGAGCGGAGCGGAGGTTTCCAAGACTTGCGCGATAACATAGACTCTTCTACGTCTTTGGGGTGTTCCAAAATATTTTGCGTCAAATACTCGCCACGAGACGCCATACCCGAGTTCATTCAGCTTTTGGAGGAGAATTTGGAAATCTTTTCCTTGGTGGCTGTTGAGTAGTCCCGGCACATTTTCGATAATGACCCATCTGGGCTTGTGATCTTTGATAAGTCCAGCATATTTGTAAAACAATCCGCTTCTTTCACCCTCTAACCCTCTTCTTTTACCTTGGTTGGCCAATGATAAATCTTGGCATGGAAATCCCCCGCACCACACTTGAGTGTCTTTTGGAATGTCGTCTGATTTTACTTGGTTAATGTCAGTGTGCAAAATTACATCTGGCCAATGTTTGTTTAGGACTTGGTGGCAGAATGGATTGATTTCACATTGAAAAACAACTTTCATCCCCACTTGTTCCAGACCGAGGTCAAAACCACCAATACCTGCAAAAAATGAAGCAGCGTTGGGCATTTTTCCGTTTTTAATGTTTTCGGGTATCATATCCATCAAGCCGTTCATGATCAAGCTTTACAGAATGTTTTATACCGCATTATCCTATTGAAGTTAAATATCAGCTAATTTCTAGCCGAAAATACCATTTTTGCCCTTTGCAGCTGATATTTCGCTGTCGCCTACCAAAACTCTGGAAGAGCGACTTCCTCATTGCGGACCACGCTACCCAAAAAGGCCGATAAGTAAACCTTATGGCTTTTCCATTTCCTTAAGCCAGTCCCGCCAGATCGACATTAACACCGCCAAAATAGTTGGCCCCAGAAACAAACCTAACAAGCCAAAAGCTTCCATACCGCCAAAAATGCCCAGCAATGTCCAAATAAAAGGTAGTTTGACAGTACTGCCAATTAATACCGGGCGGACATAATTGTCGGTGATCAGCGTTAATATCATGCCATAGCTGAACAAGCCAATCGCTTCGCCGATATTGCCCTGCGCGGCAAGCACCAAAGAGCAGCCGCCGAAGATGATTTTGGCAGCGAACGGTATCAACGCGAACATGCCGGTCAATGCGCCTAGTAGGGCGGGGTGGCTTAATCCGGCGGCGGCATAGCCAACGCCCAGCAATAGGCCTTTGGCAATGCCGATCAACAGCATCCCATTCACCGTACCACGGAGTGCCGCCGCTGCATGGCAAGCGTAACGGCTGCCGGTGCTTGCGCCAAACAACTTATTGCAGGTGGCCAATATTTGTCGGCTTAAGCTTTCGCCATGCTGGTAGACAAAAGGCAGCACCAACATAACAAATAAAAAAGTTAAAATGTGGTTAAGCAGTTGTCCGGCAAAATTTTTGGTTTGTCCTAGCACATTGCTGGTGCCTAAGCCTTGCAATGATGTTTTTGCCGCTTCGGGGCTACCTAACGCATTAAACCAGCTTTCCTTAAGCGTGTGGCCAATCACCGGTATTGTGTCCAGCCAGTTGGGCGGGGGGATGCCGATGTTTTGCATTTGGTTGAGCATTTGCCCAAACGCTTGGGCATCATCCGTTAAACGGCTTAGCCCGTAGCCCATCGGGGCGACGATAATAGTCGCTATCAGCAAAGTGAGCAATATTGCGCTCCAAGTCATTTTGCCGTGCTGCTCTTTGCTATGCGTCAGCATTAGCTGGTAAATGGGCCAGGTTGTGATGACCAGGATGACCACCCAAGCCAATAGCGGGAAAAAGCTGTGCAATACCCAGCCTCCCATTAAAAAAATAAACAGGCCGCCAATAAATCGTGACCTATCTTCTGGATTTATTTTCATTATTATAGTTATTCTAAGGTGAGTGTTAATTGTTACCAAGCCGTTGGCAGGGCAGGTAAAGATACCAGATTAGGGCATTAAAGGCAGTAGAAAAAACCGCCAAGCGTAATTGTCAGAGGTGGCTTGACGGCTTGCCGCATCAGTGGTCAGTAAGCCATTGTTGGCGGTAATCTTGATAACTGTAATCCTTCAATTTGTTAAGACGGCCGACTTGCAGCCCATAAATGGTAGGCAAGTTGATGCCATTAAATCGGCTGGCTTTGACCAAGCTGTAGGCCCCCATATTTTTAAACACCACTCTGTCGCCAACGTGCAACGGTGCTTTAAAGCGGTATTCGCCAAACAAATCACCTGCCAGGCAAGAGCAGCCCGCCAGTATTGCCGGGTAGTCCCCATTGGCGGCGTGTTCATGTAGTTCCGGCCGCCAGCCATATTCAAATACTTCGGGATGGTGGTTGACTGAGCTGTCCAACACGGCAATGGCCTTGCCGCCGCTGTTAAAGCAGTCAATCACGCTCGCCACCAAATAACCGGCATCGCCGACGATAGCCTTACCCGGTTCCACATAGACGGTCAGCCCATAGTCCTTGTTAAGCTGCCCCACCAGTTCAACAAATGGCTGATGGTTGCTGATATGGTTGAACAGATAGCCGCCACCCAAGTTGATCCACTCCAGGTTTTTGAGGTTTTTTCCGAAATAATTAAGCAATTTTGCAATACTATCGGTCAGCGGTCGGTAATCTTGACAAGCAAACACGGTATGCAGATGTAGGCCTTGGACGTGGTTTAATGCCGTGGTTTGCCATAAATCATCAACCGGCACCCCCAGCTTGGAATGTAAGCGACAGGGGTTGTAGCGGTCATCATCAAGATAAGACAGCTGGGGGTTGACCCGTAGGCCAATGGAGGCTGACGGCAGGCGGTTTTGTTCTTGATAGCGTTGCAGTTGGCTGAGGGAATTGAAGCTCAGGTGACTGACCGTAGCCAACAGCTGGTCAAGTTCGGCAAAATTAATGCCGGGGGTGGTCAGATGAATGCTGCCAGTACCCGCCAAAATTTCTTTTGCCAATTGCGCCTCAAACAACGAGCTGGCCGAAAAGCCATCAACAAACGGTTTGGCCAGTTCCAGAACACGGTACAAGGGTAGCGATTTGATGGAATACAAAGCCTTGACACCACTTTGTTGGCGCAGTTGGGACAATATGCCCAGCGAACGGCTAAGCTCCTCTTCATCCAAAACAAAGGCCGGAGTAGTGCTGATGTTGATCTTTAGGGTTTCAATATCCATTAAACGGTGCTGAGTTTATTAGCAATTAAGACTGCCAATAAACCATAGATTATCGTCACTGGCAATAAAGGCATAAAGCATAAAGCCGCACGATGGCATGATAATGATAGGTTCGGCAGTGCATGGGGTGGGCTAGGCACGGGGCAATCGCCGCTATTTTTGCCAAGATAAAATATTTCAGGTTGTAATCTTGAGCTGCTTCAGCCATAATACACAACTCTTAGCCATCGGCTAAACATAATGGTGATCGTGTCGGTCCTCCCGCAACGGTACGCTGTAAACCCCGCCAGGTCCGGAAGGGAGCAACGGTAGCAGCAGATTCGTGTGCCGGGATGTGGCTGGTGCGATTACCGCCCCATCGCGCTAACTCATTCTAACGAGCCTGCCATGAGTTATCAGGTTCTTGCCAGAAAATGGCGGCCCCAGTATTTCAACCATGTCGTGGGTCAAGAACCCATTGTCAAATCCCTACAGAATGCACTGCAGCATAACCGCTTGCACCATGCCTATTTGTTCACCGGCACTCGTGGTGTTGGTAAAACCACCCTTGCACGTATCCTCGCCAAAGCTATCAATTGCGAAAATCTGCAAAATTTTAACCCGTGCGGACAATGCCGTATTTGCCTTGCTTTTGATGAAGGTCGATTCCTCGATTTGATAGAGGTCGATGCCGCATCACGCACTAAAGTCGAAGATACCCGGGATTTATTGGACAACGTCCAATATGCACCCACCCAAGGCCGTTACAAAGTCTACCTAATTGACGAAGTGCACATGCTGTCAGGCCATAGCTTTAATGCCTTGTTAAAGACCTTGGAAGAACCGCCCGCGCATGTCAAATTTTTGCTGGCTACTACCGATCCGCAAAAAATCCCCGTTACCGTCCTGTCTCGCTGCCTGCAGTTCAACCTTAGAAGCTTGTCGCCCGCACAAATCCTAAAGCAATTTGAATTTATTCTCGGGCAAGAGCAAATTTCCTTTGAGCCGTTGGCGTTAAAGACCTTGGCGCGGGTTGCCAATGGCAGTATGCGCGATGGGCTTAGCCTGTTAGACCAAGCTATTGTTTTTGGTAGTGGTCAAGTGACTGCCGAAGATGTCAACGGCATGTTGGGTGTAGTGGCCCAACAGCCCATTGCCGAATTATTGACCGCCTTAGTGGTCGCCGATGCGCCCCGATTATTGGCTGTTATTGGCGAGCTTGCCGATTTTTCCGCAGATTTTGGCGCGGTGTTGCAGCAGTTATTGGTCATATTGCATCGTGTCGCATTGCAGCAGCAATTACCTAACTGTCTGGCAGATGATTTTGACAAAGATATTGTTGAGGATTTAGCCCAGCGGCTGAGTCCTGAAGATGTGCAACTATTTTATCAAATTGCCCTGATGGGGCAAAAAGACCTTGATTGCGCGCCAGACCAGCGCATGGGCTTTGAAATGGTCATGCTCAGGATGTTGGCTTTCAAGCCAGTTCGGGCAGGCACTGCCGCCAGTCAGGCCGGACAAACCAGCCAGCCTTACGCTGCAACGCAAATACAGGTAGCCCAACCAGCCGTCCAAGAACCACCACAAGTTTCCACTACCGTTCCTAATAGTGCCCCCGATGGCATGGCAGATAATAGTGCTGGCAACTGGTCGGCAATGATAGCAGCGATGCAGTTGACTGGTATGGCCAAGCAATTGGCCAGCCATTGTGTGTTGGTGCATCTGGATGATGAGGTGTGCCAGTTACAGGTTGCCCCCGACCATATCCGTAGTGCGCGCACCGAAAAAACACTGCAAGATGCCTTACAAAAATATCGAGGCAGTCCGCTAAAATTGCACATTAGCCTTCAGCAAACCGCAGCTGAAACGCCAGCCCTACAACAAGCCAAAGAACAACAAGACCGCCAACAGGCGGCGGTTGACGCCATCCAATCCGACCCCACTATCCAAGCATTGAAAGACCATTTTGATGCCCGAATTATCCCAGGCAGCATCAAGCCGGTATAGCTATTTATTTAGGAGCAACTATGAAAAACCCATTGGGCAATCTCATGCAACAAGCCCAAAAAATGCAAGACAACATGAAAAAAGCCCAAGAAGAGCTCAGCCTGATGCAAGTGGTGGGTGAATCGGGCGGCGGCTTAGTCATCATCATCATGACCGGCAAGCGCGAAGCCCGCAAAGTGACCATTGACCCATCCTTAGTGGGCGATGATAAAGATATGCTGGAAGATTTGGTGGCGGCAGCCATCAATGATGCCGTCAATAAAGTGGCAAAACTGAAGAAAGAAAAAATGGCTGAAATCACCGCTGGCTTGCCTTTGCCGCCCGGCTTCCAAATGCCCTTCTAGCAATGCAAAAAAAAGGCTTGTTGGCTCAACTCATCCAAAATCTATGCTGTTTGCCGGGTGTCGGCAATAAATCCGCGCAACGCATGGCTTTTCATTTGTTGCAGCGCGACCAAGCGGGCGCACGGCGCTTGGCTGCTGCTTTGGTCGAAGCGATAGAAAAAATAGGCCATTGCCAACACTGCCGGATATTGACCGAACAGCCCGTTTGCGAAACCTGCTCTGATAATGATAGGGATCCCGCCTTGTTATGTGTCGTCGAAACCTCTGCCGATGTTTGGGTTATTGACCAGGCCACAGTCTTCAAAGGCCGCTATTTTGTTTTGCATGGACGCTTGTCACCTTTGGACGGTATTGGTCCGGAAGAGCTGGGTATGGCGCAATTGGAGTGCCTACTCGGCGAGGGCAAGGTAAAAGAATTGATTTTAGCCACCAATTCCACCGTAGAAGGTGAGGCCACCGCGTTTTTTATCAGCCAATTGGCCAAAAAACATCAAGTATCGGCCAGCCGCATAGCCCACGGTGTGCCAATGGGTGGTGAACTGGAATTTATTGATAGCAGCACCTTGATGCACGCCTTTAATGGGCGGCGGGAAATTTAGCACCATCACCGCCTGACAAGCCATTGCTGAAAAATAACTAACTGAACATATAAATATAATGATGTTGTGGAACGAATATTTGCAACTGCTAATCGGCTTGGTTGCCGTAGTCAACCCCATAGGTGTCATCCCGTTATTTATTGCCCTGAGTATTAACCGTACCGCTGAAGACAGGCGGCACACCGCTCTAGTATGTTCGGTATCCGTGTTGGTGGTGCTAGTGATTGCCCTGCTGGCAGGCGAGCCGATATTGCAGTTCTTTGGCATTGGTTTGCCCGCGTTTCGTGTTGCAGGCGGCTTATTGGTGCTGATGATGGGCATGTCGATGCTCCATGCCAGCAACGACCGCGCCCGCCATACACCTGAAGAACAGGCTGAGTCACTTGAGAAAGAGTCCATTGCCGTAGTGCCTTTAGCCATACCCTTGTTAAGCGGCCCGGGTGCCATCAGCACCATTATTGTTTATGGGCATAGCGGTCATTCTTGGCAACATTATTTATTGGTGGGCAGCGTTATTTTATCGCTATCCCTGCTGGTATTGGCAGCCCTGCTGGCGGCTCCGAAAATTGCCGATGTCATGGGCCGCACGGGCATGAATGTGGTGACACGGGTGATGGGCTTGTTTTTGGCATCCATTGCCGTAGAGTTTATTGCCAAAGGCTTAGGCCAGTTATTTCCGGTGTTGTTGTCAAGCGTGCCTTAAAGCTGCTGGGCTGTACGATTTTTGCCAGTCAAATCCCCAACTGGGCACTGATGGCTTCAGCCACCGCGCCGGTTGGGTCTGGTGGCACATAAGACCATGCTGCAAAAGGGCTAGCCAATAATTTGGCGGCACCGTAGTCAATCAAGCGTCCGACAATTTGCCGGTGAAAACATTCGGTGGCGTTGGCGCTTAAGTCCACCAACAGCGGTTTGCCAGTAAATGCGGCTTCCGAACACATCGACAACGAATCACCCGTTACTACAAAAATATCGGCATGGGCGAGCAGGGCAGGGTAAAAATCGCTGTCTGTTTGTTGCCAATCAAAAACATAATGCGGCACATCATCCAGAGCCCCCAACAGTGCCGCGAAGGCAGTTGGCGGGGTGCGGCGGCTATTGGTAATGGCTAGGCATCCCCCCAATCCATTGCTAATGGTCAGGATACGGGCTGCCAACTGTTGTGCATGGTGTTCAGTGAATCCCTCGCAATAACGGGTGTTGCCGCCAACCAGCAAGGCAACAATAGGCTTAGGCAAGGTGTTGAAATAATCAACATAGCGCAAACGGGCTCGAGCCAATCCATCGCGGGTCAAAGCATGGGGCACACCGGTTAAAGTGACGATATTGTTGCCGGACAATTGTGGCGAAGCGATCAAGTCATAGTCGGCAAGGCGGGGATGTTGTTGCTCGGGCAAAATGGAAGCCAGATAGACGCAAAAAAAACTTTCCTTAAACACATAGCGCAAATCAGCTATTTCTGCCGTTGTTTCTTCGCCCGTACCGCTAATAAGCAATAACTGTGCGGCCTGCCCGTGTTGGCAATAACGCTGGTACAAATCCTGTTGATAGGTGGCGCGGTTGCCATTGGGCAGTGGAATCACTTGGTAGCCATAACCCAGCCGCTCCGCCAAACCGATACGGGCATGTAATTCGCCAGTGTAAGCACTGTCTACAACCCATACTAGCGGCGGGGTATTGGCTTTTGCAGTCATCCTTTCAATCCCGGTCACTTAAATCCTGTGCGGCAACTGCACCGGCGGCAATGGCGCTGACCACCGAAGGGTGCAGTGCATCCGCTACATCGCCAATGGCGTAAACATCTGCCAGTGATGACTGATAGACGGCATTAGTCTTAATATAACTGCCTTCTTTGGCGATGCTTGCCAAGGCGACAAAGTTATTTAGAAACCCAGTATTGGCGGCAAAGCCTAAACGACCAAACAGTTGATCAATAATAAGGCACTGGCCATTAGTTAGGGAGAGGGTTATGGCGTTTTCTGTGGCGGCAAAAGCGGCGATTTGCACACCGCCATGTTCACTGATGCGGCCTTCGGCGATCAGGGCTTGCACTTGACTGCGGATGGCAGGGCGCGCCTTGGCTGAGTGGCGGATCAGCAAATGTACTGTTGCGCCCGCTAAAGCGGCATCTTTAGCGGTGAAGTGTGCATTATCGCCACCACCAATAACCGCTATTGTTTTGCCTGCCAATAGCCCTAGTTTTGGTAAATGATCCAGAGGGTGAAATGACACATTGGGGCTAGGATAAAGTGCCGCAAAACCCGGCGTGTTGGCAAAAACTTCCGCCCCGACAGCCCGTACCCCAGAGGCAACCACTAAAGCCCTGACTTTCAGGTTAGATTGCTTTCCGTCACAGCGGACGGTCAGTTCAAAGCCATTGGCTATGCGGAACACATCAAGCAATTGCGCTTGGTAAAGGCAGTCCACATCCAGTTGGCTGATATGCGCCGCATAAAGTTCGGCAAGTTCCGCGCTGGTTTGTTGCGGATGCCCCAACACCCAGCGGTTAAGCCGCTGCATGCCGTGTAACCGACCACCTAAATAGGCGTTTTTTTCAATGATAACAGGTTGATGACCCAGTTGCTTTAACCACAGTGCGCAGGACATGCCGGCCGCTCCGCCACCAATAATGCCAATCTTAGCTATAGGGTCAGCAGGGTTGTCCATGGCATAAAAAGGGAAGTTGGACGAGATAAAAGGTTATTGCGCCGATGCGGCACTTGTTTGCTAATAGGTTACCTAGCAGCAAGGTTAATTTACCTTAAAATGGAAACTAAGCAAGCGCAACAGCAAATAACGCCGGATATGCAGGGTATAATTGAGATATTGGGTTAGGGCAGCTGCGAGCCGGTGTCAGTAGCAAAATTGAAGGCTATCCGTTTTTGCCGGATTCCTGCTTTTGGCAGAGCTTCCCATAATTCAGCGTAGGTTTTTTGTAACTGCGGGTGTATCAACAACGGGGCAATTTCTGCCAAGGGTTCTAGCACAAAAGCATAACGGGTAATATCAGTTCGCGGTATTTGCAAACTGCCGTCATCAATGATGACATCGCCATACAGCAACAAGTCCAAGTCCAAGGTGCGGGCGGAAAATTTTTGGCTATCCGCACTGCGCCCAAAGGCAAATTCCATTTGCCGCAAATACCCTGCGACCGTTTTCGCGTCTTGTGTATCGGTGAAGCCTACCACCAAATTATAGAAAGGCGCACCAGCAAATCCCACCGCTTCTGCTTCATAAACACTGGACACCAGCAACTTGCCAAAGCGCTGCCGTAAAGCCTCTAAGCTTCCTGTGATATGCTTATCCCGTTCAATATTGCTGCCGATGCCGATAAAGCCTTGTGTTACAGCCATGCTATTACGGCTTATTGCCGCGTTCAATACGGATGCCCACATCAATGCCTGTGCCGATGGCGCCTTTCTTGTTGAGGGTGATTTTTACCCAAGGCACATTAAATTCGCTACGGATCAGCTCAGCGATTTCAACAATCAGACGCTCCACCAACAAGCATTCGCTGGCCTTGACAAAATTTATAATACGGTCGGAGACCGTTTTGTAATCAAGGGTGAACTGTATATCATCGGTAGCAGCGGCTTGTTGTATGTCAAAAGCCATTTCCACATCTAAGATAATAGTTTGCCGTTGCTGCCGTTCCCATTCATAAATGCCGATGAGGGTGTCAATTTCGAGGCCGCCAAAAAAAATAATGTCCATTGCTTGTGTGTTGGTTTGAGTTGGATTTTAGCCACTATACTTTAGTTTGTGATGGTCTTTCTACGAAATCCTAGAATACCTGATTTGCCGGTCAATCCTGCTCATTTTTAGGTTGGAACAAAAAATGCGCCATTTTTTCTGCCTTGGTTTTAAGGTACGCCACATTGCTGTCGTGAGCGACAACTTCAATGGCGATACGCCCCGTCACAGTAACACCCAATTGCTTTAAGCCTTCAATTTTTTCAGGGTTATTGGTGATCAGCTGCACCGATCTGACTTGCAAATCTTCCAGCATTAAGGCGGCGATAGTGTATTCCCGTTCATCTGCCTGATAGCCCAAATGCAGGTTGGCATCAACGGTGTCCATGCCCTTGTCTTGCAGATTATAAGCTTGCAGTTTTTTTAACAGGCCAATGCCACGCCCTTCTTGGCGCAAATAAATTAAAATCCCTTTCCCAGCCTTGGCTATCATTTGCAAAGCCATGTCCAGTTGTTCGCCACAATCGCAACGTCGTGAACCCAGTACATCACCGGTAAAACATTCCGAGTGGATACGCACAGGCACATTATCCTGATGTGCCACATCGCCTTTTACCAAGGCGATATGTTCTTTCGCATCCACACTATTGCTGTAATAATGCAAGATAAATTCACCGTGTTCGGTGGGGATGGGGGTTTGTACCAAGTCTTCTAAGTGGGGTTTCACGTACTTCAATAACCGATTAAAAAATTCTCGTTATTCTACCCAATTCATCAGGCACTGCGGAAAAACTTTACGCACAAGGCTGGCGATTAAGCCTCTTAGCCAGTAAAACAGGCCGGTTGGCCGGAACCTAAACCGATAAAATCAGTACACGCCCATCGGCGTTGAAAATTTTGGGTGGTTAGGCGAGATTTTTTCCTTCACGGCTAAAATCAACATCTGTTTGCCCTCGCTTTCTGTTAATATAACGCCATTTAAATCATTTTCTTGGGGCAGTGCTATGTTAAGAAAATTGGCTATTATGATTATTTCTCTTTTGCCCCTACCAAGTTTTGCCCAATCCGAAATTGTGGTGTTGGGTGACAGCATCAGTGCCGCTTATGGTGCCGAAGGCTGGGTCGCCTTATTGCAAAACCGTCTCGCATTGACGGGCAGCACTTATCGCCTGCGTAATGAAAGCGTCAACGGTGAAACCAGTGCTGGGGGGTTGGCAAAGCTTGGGGTTATTTTGGCTATCCGTAAACCCGCTTGGGTATTGATCGAGCTAGGTGTCAACGATGGTCTGCGCGGCCTTTCCGTTGATGCACTAAAAGATAATCTCACCAAAATGATCGGGCGCACCCGCAAAACAGGTGCCAACGTGATGCTTTTAGGGATGAAAGTGCCTGCCCGGTATGGCAAACATTATGTTGACCAGTTCTATCAGGTTTACCCGCAGCTTTCGCAACAACTGGATGTGCCGTTACTGCCCTATATCCTTGAAGATATCGCCGATAATCCGCAGCTGATGCAAGTGGATGGCTTGCATCCCAATGCCAAGGCACAGGCTTTTATCGCCGACAAAATTGAAACAGCGCTTTTTCCTTTACTTAAATAACAGGGAACTTACTAATATGACAGCATTAACACTTACACAAGCCAACCATATCATCAACACCGCCATCCATGTTGCCAGAGAGCTGAACATGTCTCCCATAACCGTTGTCGTATTGGACAATGCCGGTCATCTTAAGGCATTGCAACGCGAAGACGGTGCCAGCATGATCCGCCAAAAAATTGCTACGGCAAAAGCTTGGGGGGCGGTCAACATGGGTGTTTCATCACGCAGCTTAGCGGCGGTTGCCGAACAGCGCCCTGATTTTATGAATGCACTAATTGATGTTTCCGAGGGCAAGATCATGCCTGTGCCAGGTGGTGTGCTGATCCGTGATAAAGATAACAACTTGATTGGAGCAGTGGGTATCAGCGGCGATAAATCTGATCAGGACGAACGTTGTGCCATTGCCGGTATTGAAGCGGTCGGCTATTTTGCCAGTGTTTGATCTTTTGATGGCGCAAGGTGGCAAACGGAATATGATCTGACGGTTATTCGGTTTTAACCTCGTTAAACGTAGCTTATGACTAACCACATTATTGGGCATCATGTTAGCTGCACATTATTGGTGTTGTTGCTAGTGGCTGGTTGTGCCTCAGCTCCGCCATTGCCCAGTAGGTCGGCACAAACAGCAGTGGTCAATTATGCCTTGAGCTTGGATGGCGCACCCTACCGCTATGGTAAGGCCAGCCCTGAAGAAGGCTTTGATTGCAGTGGTTTTGTCCGATATGTCTATCAGCATCAGGGCATCGTTTTACCTAGGACGGCTAGGGCAATGGCAGAGGCTTTACCGCAAATTCCCAGTGACACTATACTGGCGGGTGATTTATTGTTTTTTGATATTGGCGGTCATCCTTATTCACATGTTGGCATTTATGTTGACCAAGGCAAGTTTATCCACGCACCTAGCCGTCATGCAGGCAAGGTGATGGTGTCCAGGCTGACCGACCACTATTGGCAGCGTTGTTACAGCGGTGTGCGCCGTCCGCTAGCGCTGCGCTGACTGCTCTTTTGTGAGTCTAACTGTTAAAATAGTCGAAATTACTGCTAATTTGGTTAATGATGACCGATTTTGACCAAAATTTGGAAGCCCACTGTTGTAATGAAGCTGGAAAAAATCAAACTCGCCGGATTCAAATCATTTGTTGATCCCACCAGCATCCCAATCACCAGCAACCTGACCGCCATTGTTGGTCCCAACGGTTGTGGAAAATCCAATATTATTGATGCAGTCCGTTGGGTTATGGGTGAAAGCTCCGCCAAACACTTGCGCGGCGGCAGTATGGCCGATGTCATTTTTAACGGCTCGTCCGGACGCAAACCGGTCAGCGTTGCCTCGGTAGAGCTGGTTTTCAATAATGCCGAAGGCAAATTGGGCGGCGAATACGCCCAATACGACACCATTGCCATCAAACGCCAAGTCAGCCGCGATGGACAATCGTTGTTTATGCTCAATGGCTCGCGCTGCCGCCGCAAAGACATCACCGATTTATTTTTGGGTACTGGGCTAGGTTCCCGTAGTTATGCCATTATCGAACAAGGCACCATCTCGCGCATGGTCGAAGCCAAGCCCGATGATTTGCGCATGCACATTGAAGAAGCGGCGGGCATTTCCAAATATAAGGAACGGCGGCAAGAAACCGAAACCCGGATGAAGCACACCCGTGAAAATCTGGAACGCTTGGAAGATTTGCGCGAAGAAGTGGGGAAGCAACTTAAACACCTGCAAAAACAGGCCGAAAAAGCCGAAAAATACACCCAACTCAAACAGCAAGAACGGCAATTCAGGCTTGAGTTGCTGGCAATGCGCTGGCAGGCACATCAACAAATTGCTGCACAATTGGACAATAAACTGCAGCAAGTTGCCAACGAACATAACCGATTGTTCATCTTGCAACGGGAGTTAGAAAGTACACTGACTGAGCAACGCACGGGGCATAAGCGCCAGCAGCAACAGCTTGATGCTTGTCAAGGCGATTATTACAGCCTGGCTGCCGAAGTTAGCCACTTAGAGCAGGCTATCCAGCATAACGAAGCCAGCCACCACGAGACCACACAGGAGATCAGCCGAACCCGCGAACACTTGGCGCAATTGCACAGCGACTGGGCAGCGGACAACGACGCACTGGCGATCATAAGCGGACAATGGCAGGAAGCCGAAGCCGGCTTGGAAATGGCTGAACAACAGTTTGACGACGCTGAACAGCAGCAACAGCACAGCCAGCAGCAACGCCAACAATGGCAACAGCAATGGGAAGCGTACCGCAACGAACACGCCCAATACAAAGAACAAGCCGAGGTGCAGCGGGTTAAGACCGTGCAATTGGAAAACCAAAACCGGCAATTACAGATACGTATTGACAAACTCCGTAGCGAGCAGCGCGAACTGTCCGCCGTTGAGTTGCAAGACGAATTGGAAGCCTTGTCGGTCAGTATCGGGCTGATTGAGCAAGAACGGGCGGAAGTGCAGGAGCAATTGCAACAGACCCAACAATACAGCCAAGATTTACGCCAACAGATCAAGCAATTGCAACAGCACCTGCACGACCAACGTAGCGAATTGCAAGTGCTGCAAGGCAAAACCACCTCGCTGGAGCTGCTTCAGCAACATGCTATGGGCAAAGACAACCAAGCCTTGGCGGCTTGGCTGGCGGCAGTGGGTCTAGGCAGTGCGACTCGTTTGGCGGAATGCTTGGCGGTGCAGCAGGGGTGGGAACTGGCAGTGGAAACGGTGCTGGGTACACACCTAGAAGCCGTTTGTCTGGATGATGCAACCACGGCGCTAGCTGAATTGGACGGACTCATCGGGCAATCAGTCTCGTTGATTGAAAACAAATCTGCCGCCACTCCGTGCCTACCCGCGCCGTGGCAACGCTTGCTCGAAAAAGTCAGTGCGCCTTTGTTGGATTTATACCCATTGCTGGCGGATGTTTTTATTGCCGCCGACCGCCACACAGCACGGCTAATGGTAGGGCAATTGGCCGCGCATCAATCCGTCATAACGCCAGAAGGTGTTTGGTTTGGGGTAAACTGGGTCAAAATCATCCGCGCCAAAGACAGCAAATCTGGACTATTGCAGCGCGAACAAGCATTGCGCCAACTTAAGCAGCACCAGCAAGCACTGCAATTAGCAACTTTAGATTGCGAAGTCCAGCTTGAGGACAGCGAAGCCAGCCTGAAAGCAGCCGAAGCCCTACGCGAAACCTTACGACAGCAAGACAACCACTTAGGGCGCGAAGTGGCACAAAACAACGCCCAATACAGCGCCCAATCGGCACGTTTGGAACAACAACAAAAACGGCTACGACAAATTGGCGAAGAAATGGCTGATATTAGCGAAGAGCTGGCTGAAAATGTCGCCATTATGGCGGAATCCCGAGGCTTGCATGAAGAAGCCGAAGCCATCTTGGAAGGGCAAGAACAGCAGCGGGACAGCCTGGAAGCCTTAAACCACCAATTACAGGGGCAACAGCAACAAGTTGAGCAGCGGCTTAGCGAGGCCAGACAACAAGTCTATGCCATCAAAGCCCAGCTGGACAGCTTAAAAACAGCGGAATTGGCCACCCAAAAACAGCTAGCCCGTAGCCAAAGCCAGCAGCAACAAGCCGCTGACCGTATTGCCGAACTGCATAATAAACTGCAACAAACCTCCGCGCCGCTAGACGATGAAAAACAGCTATTAGTGCAGCTAAAACAAGACAAAGAGACATTAGAGGCAAGGCTCAAACAACAGCGCCATTTGCAAGATGCGATTGAAGCGGACATTAGCCAGCTTTCCGAGCAACAAATCCGCACCCAAAGGGATTTGGAAACGCAAAAAGAAGCCTTGGACCAATTACGTTACGAACTGCAAGAAAGCCGCGTCAGGCAGCAAGCCGTCAACGAACAACTAAAAGAAATAGATGCCGATGCACGGCAAATCTTGCAAGACTTGCCCGAACAGGCCGAAGAACCGCTATGGCGGCACAAAGCCGATGACTTGGCACAACAAATTGACCGTTTGGGTACGATCAACCTAACTGCTATTGAAGAATACCGCGCCCAGGCAGAACGTATGGATTTCTTGAACGAACAACAGGCCGATTTGCTGGAAGCACTGACAACCTTAGACCAGGCCATCAGCAAAATAGACAAAGAAAGCAGGCAGCGCTTTAAAGAAACGTTCGATAAAATAAATAGCGGGTTGCAGGAAAAATTTCCGAAATTGTTCGGTGGCGGGCAAGCCTATTTGGAATTGACCGAGCAAAACTTACTCGAATCAGGCGTGACCATTATCGCCAGGCCACCCGGCAAGCGTAACAGCTCCATTCATTTGTTGTCCGGTGGAGAGAAAGCACTGACCGCAGTGGCTTTGGTGTTTTCAATCTTTGAACTGAACCCCGCGCCGTTCTGCTTGTTGGACGAAGTGGACGCACCGCTTGACGATGCCAATGTCGGCCGGTTTTCAAAGATGGTTGAAGAAATGTCATCAACCGTACAGTTTTTATATATTTCACATAACAAGGTTACAATGGAAATCGCAAAGCAGTTGGCAGGCGTGACAATGAAAGAACCGGGCGTATCTCGGATGGTCGCAGTTGATCTTGATGAAGCAGTCAGTTTGGCGGAAATATAAATGGATAAAGAATTATTGAGGGGCATTATTATTGCAATCGGCCTATTGGTGATTTTAGGCATCGTGTTGTGGAGCTACCTAAAAAAACGCAATGCAGAATCGGCAGAAGGTTCGCTGCCAGCGCGTGGACTTAATGACAAAAACCGAGCGCATGGGCAAGCTAAAAAAACCACAGAGCTGCAAAATGGCCTAGAAGATTATGGTGTTGTGCCAGAAAAAGCAGCCACCTTTGATGAGCCGATAAGTCCGCTCGAGCCGGTCGCCCCACCATCGACCGAAGAAAATATCAGTTATGCCGATGATGAAAATGACACCGCCCCACGCTTTGTCGTGCCTGACATCATCCAATTCAGGCTTAATGCCAAACCCGGTCAAAATTTTAATGGCCTAGATTTGGTCAACGCCTTTAATATCGTCCAGATGGTATATGGCAGCCTGAAAATTTATGAACGCTTGGATGCCAACCGTTTGGTTGACTTTGGTGTCGCCAGCATGACCAAGCCCGGCATCTTCCCTGACCCTAGTGACGACAGCGGTCTCGAATCATACACCTGCTCCGGACTGGTGTTTTTTATGCAGCCCAATGTGCTGGACAACCCGCAAGCCGTATTTGATGACTTTACCGAGACCTTGCAGGTGTTGGCGGTGGAACTGGATGGCGACATGCTCGACCATGAAAACAACCCGTTAACGGAAGAAACTATTAGGTTGTTTAGGCAGAGTCTGTAGCGTCTAGTGCCGTTCGCTCATGATGAAATAGCGGCATCAGGGTAAAATATATCATGCAAGCATAGTTAAAGGCATTCGAATTATTAATCTAGCCTATCGGCCGTAATTGAATTTTATAATTACAAGCCAATAATCTAACGGAAACATGGCAGGGTGGACGGATGACACTTGATGACTTATACAACAAACGCGAACAAGACGGCATAAAGGATTGCTTCCGTAGCGATGGCTATATTCATGGCGTGCAGCTTGCCTGTGATGACAACAGCCGAGTTGATATGGCATCCATTCCCTCTTTTCTGCGGACTATCCTTATCACTGACGGCACGGTGACCAAGAGCTTGGAGGCGTACTATTGGGAGCCGGTGCTGGTGGAACGGGATTTTCAGCATTGCGTAACCACCACTCAGGACATAGCTTGGCTACAAATCCCTGTGGGTGAGGAGATTTTGCTGCGCGGGGTGCAGTTGCGTGGCGGACACTCAGGCAATTGCTATGCCACGGCATTTTCTGCCATCCGTTATAAATTGTTGCCGGAAAATTTGCGCGAAGGTTTGTTGGCGGGTTCTTTAGGTATTGGCATGCTAATTAGGGACTCAGGGCTGGAAACGTACCGGCAAATTCTGGATGTTGGTGTCAAACGGCAAAAACTTGGTCAGATCAATAGCAAGCAGCCACCCCAGCCCCATGACTATGTATTCAGGACTTACCGTATCTACATAGCCCATGAACCGGTCATTATTATCACCGAAAGTTTTCCTTGGGCATTGTACGTTTGATGTAAAACCCTAAATGCGTATCGTATTACGGGGTGGCAATTATTTCTTATATAAATTTTTTTGGGGGTTGCGTGGATAAGCAAGCTGCATTTTATGCACTCGATTTCGATGGTGTCATTTGTGACAGTGCCATTGAAACCGGCATCACCGGTTGGCAGGCTGCCCGTAAAATTTGGCATGATATGCCTGAACACGCGCCTGAGCCGATCATCAATGCTTTTTTACAGGCTAGGCCGATTATTGAGACTGGCTACGAAGCCATTTTGACGGTTCGGTTACTGTACTTGCAGGAATCGCTGGACAGCATTTGCAGCAACCGTGCTGAAAACTTCACAAAACTGATGCAAAGCAAAGCCATCTCAATTGAACAATTGAAAATGTTGTTTGGGCAAACGAGGGATGCTTGGATAGCGAACGATGCCGTACACTGGACAACCATCAACCGGCTGTTTGACGGGGTTGCAGAAAAATTACAAAACCTTGACCCGCACACACCTTGGTATATTGTCACGACTAAGCAAGAACGTTTTGTCAAAACCATACTTGCCGCTAATGCCATAGCTTTGCCCGAACAGGCCATATTCGGCTTGGAACGCAATTTAAGCAAAGCCCAAGTGCTGGAGCAATTGCTTGTCCGGCATCCTGACCGGGCCTGTTATTTTGTGGAAGACCGCTTGCCCACACTGCTGGCCATTCAAGACAACCCCGCCCTAAAAAACGTCAATTTATTGTTTGCCCTGTGGGGTTATAACACGGCTGAGGACAAGGTTCTGGCGCGGCAACAAGGGTTGCAGTGCCTATCCTTGGATGAGTTTTTGACGGCAACCGCCCAACCTTAAAATGCCGGTCAGTTTTTGTACCCCTATTATTTGAAGCCAATCCAAGGTAAAGAAAATGGAAAAGATTAAAGTATTGTTTGTCTGCATGGGTAACATTTGCCGTTCGCCGACGGCGGAAGCAGTGTTTGCCAAACTGATTGAAGAACAAAAGCTCAGCCATCACTTCTATCTGGATTCTGCTGGTACACATGCCAGCCACAGCGGCGAACCACCTGACAGGCGTTCCCAGCAGGCAGCACAAGAGCGCGGCATTGACATGTCGCATTTGCGGGCCAGAAAAGTCATCAATGGCGATTTTGAAGATTTTGATTACCTTTTGGCGATGGATGATGATAACTACTCGATTTTAATTAACGCCTGCCCCGAACGCCATCGGCATAAAATCAAATACTTTTTGGAATATGCCCCACATTTGGGGGAACGCGAAGTGCCAGACCCCTATTATTCTGGTCAGCAGGGTTTTGAACGGGTATTGGATATGGTTGAACAAGCGGCATCTGGGTATTTACAATCGTTACAAGCCTCGGGCAATTTAACACCCCATCATTAAGGATAACTATGGCCATTGTCACTAACACCGTCGCCTATTTGCACGGTGACGCAGTACTGGAAGCTTTTTTTGCCGTGGATGATGCCATCAGTGGTATTAGGCCACTGGTTTTGATTAGCCCTACCTGGGCTGGTCGTGATCAATTTGTAGCCGATAAAGCCATACAATTGGCACAGCTCGGTTATGTTGGATTTGCCATCGATATGTATGGACAAGGGATGGTAGGCACTTGTGCCGAAGAAAACAGCCAACTGATGCAGCCTTTTATTAATGATAGGGCAAAGTTGCAACAGCGCATGATAGCGGCCTTGAATGCCGCCAAACTCTTGCCATGGGCTGATGGCAATAACATTGCCGCACTAGGTTATTGCTTTGGTGGATTATGCGTGCTCGATTTGGCAAGGACGGGGGGTGATATTAAAGGCGTGGTCAGCTTCCATGGCTTGTTGGGCGCGCCGCAAAACACTCAAGCCAAGCCCATAACAGCTAAAGTGCTGGCCTTGCACGGGCATGATGACCCTATGGGCAAGCCTGATCAGGTGCTTGCCTTTGAACAGGAAATGACAGCGGCAGGGGCGGACTGGCAAATTCATGTGTATGGCAACACCGTTCATGCCTTTACCAACCCACTCGCTAACAATCCCGATTTCGGCACGGTATACAACGCACAAGCCGACCAGCGGTCATGGCAAAGCATGAAAAATTTCTTACAGGAATTGTTCGGTTAGTTTAAAAATCCATGACAGACTGGTTACGAAATGGCAATTAAGCAGCATTTTTAAGTGGGTTCATCATTTTGAAATAAATTTGGGTTACTTTTAGGGTTCTTTTGCGTAAACTCTACTTAATTAGGATTCTATAAATGTTTAGTTTTAAATTAAAGCAAACAGGCTTAGTTGCGTCTGTTGCTCTTTTCGCCGCCGTAAATGCCGCCCAGGTATTTGCTGCACCCACTGCTGACCCTGTCGTACTGACTTTCTCCACCGTGGGCGATTCCAGACAAGACCCTACTTTTCCTGACCCTAGCCTGATCAATAAGTCACAAATAGGTGTAGGCAACTGCCAAATTCCTACTGGCACAGGTTTAAACCCCAACCCAGGCCTGTCAGGACAAGATTGTAAATGGCTACAAAACACTGCCGCTTTGTCGATGATTTTGGATAACATCCACGCTGAAAAAGCAAAATTGTTGTTTTTTAACGGTGATATGATCATGGGCTACGGCAAGGCCGGCGTACCGGTTACCCGCGGTGCAACGGGTGCTACTGATGCGGTTATTGCCAGCCCACAAGTATCTGATATCACCAATTCAGACCTGATGCAGTTCTACAAACAATACGGCTTCTGGCGCGGTATGGTTGCCACATTGATGGAAAAAGGCACTTATGTCGTACCTGTGCCAGGCAACCATGAAACACAATGCAAACGTTGTGGCAAAGCTTCGCAAGTTGAGAACGAAAACGCCTGGCGCGATAACATGGGCGACTTGATCCTTGACACTGCCCGTTTTAAGAGCATCGTAGGCTCAGACGCACAAAACTTTAGCTTGAGCAACACCCCCGTCATTAGCGGCCCGGACAGCATCAAAACTGACCAATCACAATTGAGCTATTCATTTGATGTCGGCAACGCGCATTTTGCTGTTATCAACACCGACCCAGTCGGTCACGATGGTTATGCCCCGACCGCATGGTTGAGTGCCGATTTGGATAAAGCAAAAGCCAATGGCGCAACTAGCATGTTTGTATTTGGTCACAAATCTGCCTTCTTCTATGGCTTCTCCGGTTCTGCCCCAAGCAGCACTTCTTCTTTGAACAACAAAGATGCTGCCGCAGCCGAAGCCTTTTGGGATGTGATTGTCAGCCACAAAGCCACTTATTTCTGTGGTCATGAACACATCTACCACATAGAAAAAATCCCGTCTTCTTCTAAACCAACCCTGTCGGCTTATCAAGTGTTGGTTGGTTCAGGCGGATCACCGTTTGAAACATCAGTGGACACCGGCAAAGCTTCTGACCGAGTTTATGCTTGGGCGACTGTGCAAATCCACCAAAGTGGCAAAGCTGTTATGACCACTTATGGCTTCGATCCCACTATGGCAAACCCCGTTAAAAAATTGGACACATCGGTAGTACTTAACCGTTAATTGCTTAGGGCCTAGTCCCACAAGCGGTTAACCGGTCATCAAATACATGTGGGGTGAAAACTTTTTGCCCCGCATGTTTTTATTAAGCGGCAATAACGTGCCGCACTCCACTTAAGCTAAGGCAAAATATCCCTAAAAGCGGATGTTATCATGCCCTGACAATCTGATAATTATCAGAATTGCTGCTAACATAAGCAACGTTCCTGGTATCGGCTTCCGATCGTTGCCCGGACAACCTCATATTTCCCCATTCCGTAACACCGCACAGCTTGTAAAAACCCATGCCCCAGCTTATACAGGAATATCTAAAATCCATTTATCCGCCGGTATTGATGATAATGCTGTTGATGGTTATTGCGCCGTGCGCACTAGCAAAAACCGAAAACGGTAACGATAAAGTCTCAAGCGTCAGCAAAGCCATGTTACAAGCCAAGATTGACGCGTTGAATGCCCGCGAAGGCGTGGACAACGCACAAAAATCCAAAACATTGGCAATCTATCAAAATGCACTGGAAAATCTGGTTAGTATTGAAGTGTTTAAGGCCAAAGCTATAGACTACGAGCAAGCCATTAAGCAAGCGCCCGACAAAACCAAGGCATTGCAAAAAGATATTGAACAGGCCGAACTAAAAATAGGCAAACAACCCGCAACCGATACCTTCAACACCATAAGAAGCGATGAATTGGAACAGCGGCTTATTATAGAAAAAGGCAAAATCAGCAATTTGGATGCACAGATCAACAAATTGCAAAATGACCTGATTGTACAAAATAGCCGCTCAAAACAGATACGGCAAGAATCGGTTGTTGCCCAACAAGACCTTGATGACAATCAAAAGGCATTACAAGCATCGAGCAAAGGGAACGATTCCAAAGTGGAGGCCGAAGCGCGGGAAATATATCTAAAAACCGAGGCGGATGCTAAAACCAACGAATTAAAAATGCTTGAGTACGAAGCAATCAGCAACCCTGCACGGGTAGAACTGCTTAAATCCGAGCTTAAATTGTTGGGTTTGCAAAAAAACCAACTTATGCCCGTTATCAGTGCGATTGAAGCGCTGATTGCCGAACGTAGGGAACAAGAAGCTAAAGTCCTTGAAGATGCCTTTAGCCAAACCGAAATGGAATTGGCGGGCAAGCCGCCCGCCATACAACAAATCACCCGGCAAAATATCCGTTACAGCCGCCAGCTACAAGCCATTGCGGGCAAAATTGATGGTTATCTAGCGCAAAAAAACAGGCTGGACAGCCTGTTCAATGACCTGGACAGCGACTTTAAGGGCGCCGAGAAAAAAATCAGTTTGGCGGGCTTGAGTCCGGCATTGGGCAAAATCCTGCGTGAACAGCGCCGAAATTTACCTAACCGTGAGCAATACCATCAGCAAACCGAAGCCCTGCAAAAAGAAACGGCATTGACCAGCCTTGAAGAATTTAAAAATGAAGACCAACAAAAGGCCATAGCCGATAGTGACAGTGTTTTGCTAAGCATCATGGACAGCCAAGTTGACCCTAACTTGCCCAACGACCAACGGCTGATGATGCAAGCGCAACTGCGTATATTGCTGGATGGGCAAAAAGAGCTGTTGGACAAGCTGGCCCTAAGTAACGCAAATTATCTGCGGGCATTGGGTGACTACGATTTTGCCCAAGAAAAACTGCTGGCCTTGGCGGAAAAATTTGCGGTATTTTTGGATGAACGGCTGCTTTGGGTGCCCAGCTCAGAACCGATTAACGGCAATTATCCTGCCGCCTTCTATCGTTCAGTACGGTGGTTTGCATCCCCTGATAATTGGGGTCAATTTATAAAAGACACGATTGACACCACAGAGCAGTTTCCATTTCAGTTTTTTGTCATTACGGCGGTGTGTTTGGGGTTATGGCTGATCGGCAAATGGGCTAGACAGACTTTGTTGCAAATAACCATCCAAGTGGACAGCTTTACCCATGACAGCTTCCAACTGACCTTAAACGCCATTGCCCTGACATTCGCACTTGTGTTGCCGGCACCGGCGGTACTTTTTCTGTTTGGCAATCTACTGGACAGTAATAGCCAAGCCAGTGATTTTTCCGGCGCTATAGCCAGTGGTCTGATGGCTGCTTCGGTGCCGTTATTGTTCTTGCAGTATTTTAGACACATATTCGCGGTAAATGGCATAGCCAGCCAACATTTCTGTTGGAGCCAGCATCACGTCACATTGCTTGCCAAACAAATAGGTTGGCTGCGTTTTGTCAGCGTACCTAGTATGTTCCTGATGGCCTGCACCAGTGCCAGTAAAGCCACTCTGCATAGTGATAACCTAGGGCGATTTGCCCTGATTATCAATTTATTGGCCATGTCGCTATTTTTTATGCGGCTATTGAAGCCATCCAGTGGCCTGTTAAAAGAGACGCTAACCAATACGCCTGACAGTTGGCTGGCCAAACTGCGTTTCCTTTGGTATCCCTGCCTGATATTAGCCCCGATGGTGGTCATTGGTTTTGCTGTGTCGGGTTATTATCTCAGTGCCTTGGAGTTGCTGCAAAAAATGATCGCTAGCCTGCGCTGGGTGTTTGCCGCCATTTTTATCCATGCCGTGGTGTTCCGCTGGCTATCATTGGTCAACCGGCAATTGGCCATAGCCAACGCCAAACAGAAAAGCCGCGCCCGCAACCAGTACGAAAAGCATGTGCCAGGCAGTGAAGATAGCGTAATAGTGATAGACGAACACCAAGTGGACATCCCTAAAATTAACGCACAAACCATCCGCCTACTGAACGTACTGATTGGTTTTGGCCTAATATTGGGTTTTGGTCTGATTTGGAAAAATATTCTGCCAGCTTTTTCATTTCTGGATCAAATTGTGCTGTGGCAACACTTGGTAATGGATGCAAATCAACAACAAAGCATCCAATCCGTCACATTGACCAACTTATTATTGGCGGGCTTGTATGTTTTTATTATGGTCGTGTCCGTGCGCAATTTTTCCGGGGTCATGGAGCTGTTGCTGTTCAGGCACTTGGAAATGGATGCGGGTAGCCGCTATGCCGTCAACCAACTGGCAAGATACAGTTTGGTGACAATAAGCTTTATTGTCGTAGCCAATGAACTGGGCGGTAGTTGGACACAGGTGCAATGGTTGGTGGCGGCTTTAGGTGTCGGCTTGGGCTTTGGCTTGCAAGAAATATTTGCCAATCTGGTATCCGGCATCATATTGCTGTTTGAGCGCCCCTTGCGCATAGGCGACACTGTCACCATAGGCGACGTGACCGGCAAAGTCAACCGCATCCAAATGCGCGCCACCACGGTTATCGACTGGGATCATAAAGAACTGATTGTCCCCAACAAAACCTTTATCACCAATCAATTGGTCAACTGGACTTTAAGCAGCGCCATCACTCGGGTTACCGTGCCAGTGGGCGTTGCTTACGGCTCAGACCTTGATGCCACCCGCCAAATTATCATGAACACAGTTAAAGCCACGCCCTATGTTTTGGTGGAACCGGAACCGAGCGTGTTATGCCTGGGGTTTGGCAATAGTGCCATCAACTTCACTATCTATGTCTTTGTCAGCGAATTCGCCAACCGCCTACCAGTGACTCATGACTTGCATATCCGCATAGAAAAAGCCCTGCGCGACCACAACATCACCATACCTTTCCCACAAACGGATGTGCATATCCGTCATGTTACCGATAAGCCCAATTTTATCCCCTAACGGGCAAGTCTTGCGGGTCGTCCAGTTTTTTTACAGTAAAAAAGTTTTTGAAATAGGGCATAAAGCTGCCGGTAATGATAACCGAATAAAAACAATAGATGGCAGCGGCTTCACCGGTAGTGACACCTAACAGCCATTGCGGCATAAACAGCGTGAGTATGGCCATAACACAGTGGTAAGTGGATATGCGCCAGTTATCTTTCCAAAGGAAGCCGCTAAATGCCAATGCAAACAATGAGCCGTGGGTGAAAAGGGTGGCGAAGGCACTACTGATGTGATAACCAATGTGGTATGTGCCCATAAACAGGCAAGACACTAGGTTGCCAATAAAATGCGGTACGGGTTCAAAAAAGAATTGCCATTCTTTAGGTAGTTGGGTAAGGATGATAAACAGGCTGCTCATCATAAGCCCGATAACTGTGGCTTTTTTTAATGCGCTTTTGTCCGATGAATAGGTTGCCAACCCTGGCATAATGGCGAATGCCTGTAAGCCGATGTGCATCGTAGACAATTGGCTCAGCAATAAGTTGTCGCCATAGCCGCATTGGTCGGCTACCGGATAAGCAAAGTATTGGATAAACTCCATTAAGGAAAAATGGAATATGGCGTAAGAACGGGCGGCCCGTACCCAAAAAGTTTCCTTGCTGTCTGCAAAAGTGACTCCCGCAGCCGCTAAGCCCACCACACCCATACCCAGCGACATATCTGCACTAAAACACATGATTCTCTCCTAATTGGTTATTATTTTTTAAAGCCGCCAGCACGGCCCAAGTCGGTTCTATAACGGCACTGATAAGATGGTTTTTTCCAACCAAGAATTTTAGCCTTTCTGATAAGGTGGCGGCAAGCACGGTTTTCAGCGTTGATGCGCTAGCATCCGCTGTAAAGGGTTGTCCGGGTCGGATACGCTTGTGGGGAGTGGCTGATGCTCGGCACAGTGTGCAATCAGTTGTTCCAGTTGTTGGCAGTGTTGTTGATGTTGCAATGTCAGTGCGTTAAGGGCGTTTAACACTTCCCCATCTATCTGGTTTAGTGCGTTGGACAAGCCTTTATTAAGGCCACGCAAGGCGGATTTTTGTAAGGATGGCTGGCATTTTTTAAGGATAAAAAATGGGATTAGCCAGGTCAGTGCGATCAATAAACTACTATGCACGGCAAAATCCACCCCCAAATATTGGCCGTGACTTTGGCTACTGGTGTAGTAGCCAGTAAACACCTGATAACCTGCCCACGCCATTGCTGCCAGTGGCAATAGCACTTCCATAACATGCAGCAATTTTAGCAGCCCCCGCTGCACTACGTTGCCGGGGTTGGCAAGGGCTTGCCGTGCGCCGATTTCAGTGTGTTGCCGGATAAGCTGTGCAGCTATTGGGCGCAGCTGCCCCAACTGGTTTTTTAGCGGCGGGGTAGGGATGCCTAATGGGGCGGCGGCAATGACCAGTTCATCTAAGGCATCGTTAAAGCGGGTTTGCGCCCAATCATCCCATAACAGACCTTCAGTGCTTGCCCTGTTGTGTAAGTTGGCAGCCTGTTCAGCGTAGTGTAGGGCGGTTTGTTGTAATGGCCAAGCCAAGCCTTGTTGTAATAGCTTGCGGGTGATGGGCCATTGTTGTTGCCATAACAAGGACAGTTGTTGCCATGCCGCCCAGTTGCCCAATGCTTCCTGAAAATGCAGCAATTGTTGCTGCAGGTCCTTGTTACGCGCTTGTCGCCCCAAGTGTTCCAGTTGCTTAAGGGTGTTTTGGTTAGCCAAGGCAATCAGCGTGGCTTGCAGCTCGGCATATTCATCACCACTGCCACCATTAGGGCAAACCGTTTTATAGATCAGCGGATTGTCGAAACCGGCTTGGTGCAGTTGTCGCCGGAAATCCAGGTATTGTTCGTCCTGTCCCATATCCCATTGGTTAAAGGCAAACACCCAGGCATGTTTGCCGCCTTCTGCCAGTAATAGCCGCCAAGCTTTGGCATCGCGGTAACGCTCTGGGCTGACCACGTAAACCAGCACATCAATATAGGGGAGCCAGCTTAACACCAGCTGTTGATTCGCGGATTCAACGCTGTCAAAATCAGGTGTGTCAATCCAGATCAGCTGCTGTTTGCTGGCATCGTTGTGGCCGGCAATGCGGATTTGCGCCAGCGGGAATTGTTCGGGCAGGCCCTGCAAATTGACGCTTTGATGATGGTATAAGGTGACTTCGCGCGAGGTGGGGCGCACTATGCCCGCTTGGGCAACGGCTTGTCCGGCTAAGCGGTTTAGCAACGAGCTTTTGCCCACGCCAGTGCCGCCCATAAAGGCGACCAACAAAGGGCGAGCGCCTTCGCTATCGTACAGTGTGTTCGGTAAAGCAGGGCTGTTGGGCTTTGCCAAGGTGGTTTGTTGGCTCAGCCAAGCATTTTTTTGCGCCTGCTCCAGCCACATTTCGGCTTGTGCAAGCAGCTTAGAGTAGTCGTAAGCCATGGCGTTTTTCGCTTAGTTGGGATTGTGCAGAGTCGAGTTGTGCAGGGGTGATGCTAAAGTGGGCCAAATCGGGCAGTTGCTCCGGCAAGGCCATTAACGGTTGTGCTAGGGCATCCATAAATAGCTGTTGTTTAACAGTATTGAATTGCTGTTGTTTAAGCTCTTGCTCCACTTTGTGCAGATAGCCGCCTATTGCGCTTTCCGTCAATAAAGTGGTGATGGCCAGCATAGCGGGGGCAAGCAATAAATCATGCAAACCAATACCGCCGGTATGTAAGGTGATAGCAATAGCGGCGGCATCGGCGGTTACACGGGTGGCACGCAAGCTGTTAAGGACAAACGGTTGTTCTTGTAATTTGAGGTACAAACTTTGCGCTGTTTTTTCGACATCTTGCTGAAAATCAGAGTGATAATGTTTTGCCGCTTGGCTGAAGCCTTGTAATAGTAGCGACCGCTGTTGCCTTAATAGACTGTTGCAAGCTTTCCACCAATGGCTATGGCGGCTTTGCTCGGTTTTGTCCATCAGCCGGTCAGCCAATTGAATCAGTAGATGTTCGGCAATCTGTTTGAGCAAAACAATTTCTTGGCTGCCCTCGGCAAGTGGATGGCGTTTGCGCGTCAGTTTCATCATTTGCCGCACCGGCCAAGTCATCGCTTTGCGTGCTCCGGTCAAAAAACCCGCTAGCCCTGGAATCTCCAGCAACACCGACAGTTCCGCTAGTGCCTGTTGGAAAGTTTCGTAATGGCGTGGGTGGTTGAGATAATCGCGCCGGTAATGCATCAGCCCATCGTTGAGCAGGTCATCGATGGTACGTTGCCATTCTGCCAATGCTTGATGCTCTTCCAAGACCGGTTGTAGCCAAGCTTGCCAATGTTTTTGTAGCAAAGCCTGTTCATAGCGGGCTTGTTTGCGGTGGTTGACTTGTTTGCACAGCTGTTTAAGCAATTGTTGGCTGCTGGCGGGCCAGATGGGCAAGCCCGATTGTTTGTGGTAGGTCAATGCGACCACTTCTGGGAAGGGGTCGGTTCGTGATTGTTGCCATTTGTCCTTAAGCGAACCGATCAACAGCTGTTCCGATCCTTCAGCCATTTTATTCAAACAAATCAAGGTAGGCTGGTGCAAATCCTGCACTAGGGCCAGCATATCCCAAACCGTCTGGTCGGCATATTTTTCTTTACTGACCACCACTACCAGCACGTCAGCCAATGCGACAGCCCGTAGCACACCCTCTCGGTAAGTGGCGGAGTCTATCGAGTCAAAATCTGGCGTGTCCCATAGCACACAAGGAGGCAGCAGATTACTGGCGGCAGGGCTTTCGGTCAAGGCATAGCAATCATGGCGGGTATTGTCCAGTTGCTGGGCGGGTAGTTGTTGGAAGCGTCCAAAATAACGTTGTAAACCATTGTAACTACCGCTCAGCGGGATTCCGTGGCAAAAGCCTTGGGGGTGTTGGGTGTAGCCAGCCAACGGGCTGATGCCAGCCAGATTGTTGTTGAGCAAGACATTGGCCAGCGTGCTTTTGCCTGCTTGGGTGGGGCCTAGCAGGGTGATTTGCAGGGGCTGTTTGGCGGCTTGGCTTAGCCATTGGCCTTTACGGATAAACGCTTCCGCCAATAATAATTGCTCCACCCGCTTAGGATAATCGGTGCGGCCCTTTTCGTTGCCGGTGCGGTTTAACGCAGCTTGATAGCCTTGCTTTAATAATTGGATAAATTCAAGCATAATCGCTTAGCCTAGGGTTACAATGACTGACCATTTTTCTTTGTGTTTTGTAATCTGGCGTGTATAACAAGTGTAGGACTGTCTGTCTTAACATAACATGTATATATCATTGACATCGAGGTTATCCTTATGAAAAAACTGCCTTTATTATTGCTTATTTTGGCCTTTACAAGTTTGGTGGCGTGCAGCAAAGGGCAAGAGATCAACGGCCACACCATGAAATCCGCTTATAAATCAGTAAAAGGCCTAAAAAATCGCTTGGCGCCTGAAGTCAGGGTTGAGTTTGAAGTTGCTTTCTGGACAGTGCGTGATTCCATTAAAAGTGAGGATGAATTCCTGAAAACAGTGGATGGTAAAACCCCGTTGCAAGTGATAGAAATGGGCAAAGAAGTGTACCAGCAACGCAAAAGCACCGGCTTTAAAGCTTATGAGCAATATATCAGCTGGGAAGATATGATCGGCAAATTCGGCAAGGAAAGAAGCGACCAGGAAAACCGTAAAAGCGTTGCCAAAAACAATGATAATGCTAAAGATAAAGCCAATGATGTATTGTATAAACTTGGCTCCATGTGATCAGATGGCGGGGTGATAATCCCTGCATAGCTGCTTGTCAGGCAAATTGTTGATGTAAATCCGTCCGTTCTGGGCAGTGCCGCTGTCTTGGCGAGTGTCCTAGGTGGTACGGATTTACGGTCAGACCAACCGCATTGGGACAATGTGCCAATGCGTGGTCAAATTACTGTTGTGGTAAGGCTTTTTGATCGACCAAGATGCCAACAAACTGATTGGCTTCCTTTATGGTTTGCTCCATTGCCTTGATCAATTCCGAAATGTCCAGACTAATTTCCAGAAACTCATTCTGTAATGCCGCAATGGCACGGGCATTGAGGTTATGCTTTAAATACAACACCTGGTCTTTAAACGCGGACAACACAGGGTGGATTTTCCCCTCGGCACGGCGCATCGCCTTTATCAAGCGTCCATAATTTTCTTTGGCATCCTTCAGTTGTTTTTTACTGTTGCGCTGCATAGTGCGGTTGCTGTATTCGCCCAATTCCTTTTCCCACTCCGCAAACAATGACGCACTGACCAGTTCTATGGCATCAATACGTTCGCTAACCGTGGCGGTTTTGATGCAACAGAATTGGTACTGCCGATTCAGCAGCGTGTAACGGTGTTCCAGAGAATGTTCATTGACGGTCACCAAGGTCTTAAAGCGTTCCAAGGCATCTGCAAATTCATCACGGGTTTCCTGCAAGCTTTGGCAAGCCTGATCAACCTGCTGCACGACAATATCGCGTTTGGGTCTACCGACAGACGTTTTTGCCGTGTAATAAACGCTGCGCACGTTTTTAGACAAAAACTGGCTAATCAGGTTGAATAAACGGGGGGGTATGTTGCTCGGATTGGACATGGGCGGCGTATTTTAGCGGTCTGATGGTTTATTATAAACGATAGCCCATCATTGCGTCATGATGTGCCTCATGAGGATTGGCTAGAAAGGCTGCAAAAACGTTATTTAAAAATCGCTTTATCGCTATTTTTGCTGGAATCCAGGTTTTTTAACACCGATTTATCGGTAATGCCGGAAAATATGGTACCTGCCAAGTTGGCATGGGCAAAATTGACCGCTTCCAGTTTGCTGGCTGACAAGTCCGCACCGGCTAAATCCGCGCCTGACAAATCGGCGCCGCTCAAATCAACCCCAAACAACACGGAGTGGCTTAAGTTGGCGTTCTGCAAATTGGCAAAGCGCAACAAGGCACGGCTAAGATTGGCATCCGACAAATTAGCATGGCTTAAATTAGTGTTGTTCAGGCTCGCCCGCATCAATCCCATAGGCTGGTTTTGCATGTCCACCCCCCAATTGGCGTGGCTTAAATTGGCATGGCTTAAATCAGAGCGGTCGAGATTGGCAATAAACCGGCTGCCGCTCAAGTTGGCATAGCTCAAGTTCGCCCCGCCGATAGCCACCCCAAACACGCTAGTGTGGCTAAGGTCTGCACCTGACAGGTTGATTTTTGACATCACCGACAAATCCAAATTAAGCCCCGATAGGTTGCTGCCAGTAAAATTAGTGCCGCGCAAATCCGCACCCCATAAATCGGCCTGCCGAAAATCCATGCCTGACAAATCCAAATGGGCCAGATTTTTGCGGCGTAAATCTGCAGGGTGGGCTGTACTGGCACTAGCCAGCCGTTGTGCCACTCCGGTACGGTCAAGTTCGGCAGCCGATGCTGACAGACTTGCTGCCAACATGAGTATGCTTAAGGAAAAGTTGTGGCGTTTCATTTGATATTCCTTAGAAACTTGAGAAGCTTGTAAATGTTTGTGGGTCATATTACCACCTAAAGCACACGGCTTGCTAAGATTGACTGGGTGAGTAAGGCGGCATTTTCAATGAATTGCCAAGCAAACATTCTATCAGCCAGCCTATTCAGGTAAAATAGTTAAAAACAACCAACTTAACAAGTCAAGATATGCAAATTGTACTCGCCAACCCCCGTGGATTTTGTGCCGGTGTAGACCGGGCCATAGAAATTGTAGACCAAGCTTTGGAAACATTCGGCGCCCCCATTTATGTGCGTCATGAAGTGGTGCATAACCGCACTGTAGTGGATGGCCTAAAGGCAAAAGGCGCGGTGTTTATTGAAGATATTGCCGATGTGCCCGAGGGTGCTTATCTGATCTTCAGTGCCCACGGCGTTTCCAAACAAGTACAACAAGAAGCCAAAGACCGTGATTTGACCGTGTTCGATGCCACTTGCCCATTAGTGACCAAAGTGCATCTTCAGGTAGCCAAACATGCCAAAGCCGACCGCGAGGTAATCCTGATTGGCCATGCCGGACATCCCGAAGTGGAAGGTACGATGGGGCAATACGAAAAAAACAGCGATAAAGGCGGCATTTATTTGGTGGAAACCCCCGAAGACGTGGCTAAGTTGATCGTTAAAAATTCTGATAACTTAGCCTATGTCACCCAAACCACTTTGTCGATGACTGACACTAAGGTAATGGTTGACGCTTTGCGGGCGCGTTTTTCCGGTATCCAAGAGCAGAAAAAAGACGATATTTGCTACGCCACCCAAAACCGTCAAGATGCCGTTTCTACTTTATCGCAAACTGCCGATTTAATCTTGGTGGTCGGATCGCCCAACAGTTCCAATTCCAACCGTCTGCGCGAGATAGCCGAGCAATTAGGCAAAGCCTCTTACCTAATAGACACGGCCAAAGACATGCAACAAAGCTGGTTTGAGGGTGTTAACGTGGTGGGCGTGACCGCCGGTGCATCGGCGCCCGAAGTGCTGGTGCAAGAAGTGATCGAGCAGCTTAAGGCATGGGGCGGCGAATCGACCACCGAAAATGAAGGCATAGAAGAAAAAGTGGTGTTCTCATTGCCACGAGGTTTGAAACGATAAGCTGATTATGGCTTTAATTGCCCCAGAATCGCTGCGTTTGGACAAATGGCTGTGGGCGGCGCGGTTTTATAAAACCCGCAAGCTCGCCGCCGATGCCGTGGATGGCGGTAAAGTCCACGTCAACAAGCAACGCAGCAAACCCAGCAAAGAAATTCGCGTGGGTACGGAATTGGCTATCAGTAAAGACAGCTACCGTTGGGATATTACCGTGCTGGCATTAAGCAGCCAACGCCGACCCGCCAAAGAAGCGGTGTTGTTGTATGAAGAATCCGCCGAAAGCCATGCCAAGCGGCAAGCGCAAATACAATTGGAACGCGAGCAGAAAGTATTATTTGCGGGGATAGACGAGTCACACCGTCCTAACAAGAAAGAGCGGCGGTTGATTCATCGGTTTAAGGAAGGTTGAACCCAAGATTTTTTCAATATTTTTTAAACATGAAATCTTATTATGTCGATACAACGCAAAACCATTACCATCACCGATCAAATGGAAAGCTGGGTAAAATCCCAATTGACTCAGGCAAAACGGTAATCAGAGCGAGTATTTTCGAGCCATTGTGCGCCGAGACCAGGAAACGGGGAAAGCAGACACGCACCTTCGGATTGTGTTCGATGAAGCTGAATCCAGTGGCGAAAGTGACCAAATATCTGGGATGAAGTTGAAGCTCGTCCTTGCCGCAAATTAATGGCTAATTTTCGATTATCAAAACGCACTGAGAAAGATATTGAAAATATTGCGGTTGGATGCAGCGTAGCGCAATCGCGGCCTTCCTGCCACGGAAGTGTGCCGTATTCCGCTACGCTGCATACAGCCTACATTTTTTATTTCTTGATAATCACCTTATCATCAATCACCAATTCAGAAATACCACCCAATGACGCTTTCAGCGTGCAAGATGCATTTTTAAAGCCGCCGGTCTTGCTATTTTCGCCCACCCATTTCAGGGTGAGATAAGTTTCTTTGTCGCTCAGGGTTTCTGAAGGAAAATAGACCTGTTCGCCGGTTTCTTTTTTGATGGCGACAGGGCATTTGTCACCCGCCATTGTTTGCATGGCAACATAATTTCTAATGGTCGCCGCCGCTTCTTGTTGGGCCGGGGTGGCTTCTTGCTTGCTTTGCCAAACCAAAACAAACCCGGCTATTATAACACCGGCAACCGCTAATATAATCTTCTGAATTTCTGGCATTGTCGTTCTCCTCGGGTTTATAAGTGCCACTGCTGTGGCGTTTTTTATAGTGTTATTAAGGTTATTACTAGTTATTTTAAAGCGCTACGCCATATTAAGCATTTTATTCGCATAATCTTTACCGGTTGTTGCCGGAGGCAAAATTTTGCCGCTTTGTATATAACATTCAATAGTTTCATCAACAATTTCACAAAGCTCAACAAAAACCTGTTGTTCATCATCACCGTGACAGCCTGCATAAAAAAGCCCAGGGCAACTGCCAACAAAGCACTGGTCTTCATCCGACCATTCAACAATTTTTACATAACGATGTTTTTTATTCACGACCAAAATGCCCGCAGCCATCTAATTTAAAACTCTATGCCTTGCTCGGCTTTAATCCCTTGCTCAAAAGCGTGCTTGATTTTAGTCATTTCTGTCACAGTATGCGCCAGTTCGATCACTTCCGGTGGTGCATTGCGACCTGTTAGCAGCAAATGTAGCCAAGCTGGTTTTTCCTCGCGGACAAATTGGGCAATTTCACTACCACTTATCCAGTTATAGCCGCAACAATAGTTGATTTCATCCAGCAACACCATATCAAACTCGCCGGAACGGATTTTTGCTTTGCTGAACTCCCATATTTCGCGGCTGGTTTTAATGTCCTGCTCGGGGTTTTTAGTGTCCCATGTGAAGCCATCGCCCAAATTGTGCCACTCAATATTGTCAAACTTTGCCGCTGCCTTTTGTTCGCCGGTCTGCCATTGGCCTTTAATGAACTGGATAACGCAGACTTTCATACCCCAACCCGCAGCACGGAACACCATGCCCAAAGCCGCTGATGATTTGCCTTTGCCTTCCCCAGTGTTGACCATCACCAAGCCTTGCCGCCGTTCTCTAGGTCTCATGCCAGTATCCTTTCAATCTATAGGGCATTATTGTTTAATGGGGGCATTTTAACGCATTACCCCCTTTCCTTCATGACAAACTTGACCTATGCTAGGGTTTTTCAATTTTACACCTAATAAAGATAATGACCGAAGCTGCCACTTTATTCTCCCAAGCCCAGCATGTTATTCCTGGTGGGGTCAACTCGCCTGTCCGCTCTTTCAGTGGCGTTGGCGGCACACCGCTGTTCATCGACCATGCCGGTGGGGCTTACATTACCGATAGTACAGGCAAGCAGTATATTGACTATGTAGGCTCTTGGGGACCGATGATTCTGGGCCATGCCCATCCTGAAGTGGTTGCCGCCGTGCAACAGGCTGCCACAAAAGGCTTAAGCTTTGGTGCGCCAACTGAGATAGAAACGCACATGGCAGAGCGGATTTGCCAACTGATGCCCTCCATTGAACAAGTCAGGATGGTCAGTTCCGGCACTGAAGCCACCATGAGCGCCATCCGGCTAGCCAGAGGCTATACCGGACGTGATAAAATCGTCAAATTTGAAGGCTGCTACCACGGCCATTCAGACTCCTTGCTGGTAAAGGCCGGTTCCGGCGCGTTGACCTTAGGCGTGCCCAGTTCGCCCGGCGTACCAGCGGCATTGGCTGCCAGCACACTGACCTTAACTTACAATGACAGTGCTGCTGTCAAACAACTGTTTGCCGAAATGGGCGAACAAATTGCCTGTATTATCGTAGAACCTGTGGCTGGCAATATGAACTGTATCCCACCTGAAGCGGGGTTTTTGGCAACCTTGCGCCAAGTATGCGATGACTACCAAAGCGTGTTGATTTTTGACGAAGTGATGACCGGCTTCCGCGTCGCTTTAGGCGGGGCGCAAGCTTATTACGACATCAAGCCCGATTTGACCACCTTAGGCAAAATTATTGGTGGTGGCATGCCGGTGGGCGCTTTTGGCGGCAATCAAACCATTATGGCGCAACTAGCCCCGCTAGGTCCGGTGTACCAAGCAGGCACTTTATCGGGCAATCCGGTGGCTATGGCGGCGGGCTTAAAAACCTTGGAGCTGATTGGTCAACCTGGCTTTTACGAAACATTGACCGCAAAAACCGCGCAACTGACCTCCGGCCTTGCACAATGCGCCCAACAAGCGGGTGTTGCTTTGACCACCAACCACGTTGGCGGCATGTTCGGGCTGTTTTTCAGTGCAGAAGCCAATATCAGCCGTTTTGCTCAAGTAATGGCTTGTGACCGAGCGTTATTCAAACGCTTTTTCCATGCCATGTTAGGGCAGGGTGTTTACCTGGCCCCTTCCGCCTTCGAAGCGGGCTTTGTGTCAATCGCGCATAGCGATGATGATCTGGCACAAACATTGGATGCAGCCGCAGCTGTTTTTAAGTTGTTAAAAGTGGCGTAATTTCTAAGCCAATAACCTGGGTAATAACCCCAAATAACCGAGTTAATGATGAAAAAATGATTTTTCTGCTCGTAAAATACCCATGCTAATTTTCAACTCCACTGGCTATGGCTAAAAATCCGGTGGTGGTGACATCGTACCAGCTCATGTTACGCAGCCCGTAATATCTGCAACTCCTCATACGCCATCTGGTTCGCCTTTATAAACAGCTTGGCCCGAGTGGAGAAATGGTTGGTTTTATGTTTGGTCTTCAAACATTCCAGCTTGAACACAGCATGGATGGACATGAAGATGTGGTTGTTTTGTGTGATCACTGTGCGGGGCGGCGACTTTGCCAGCCCTGCGTTGGATTTCAATGACGTGTGGAACGCCTCCACCTTCCACCGTCTTTGTTTGTAAAGACCCGCCGGACAAACAGCACTTCATGGTTGAAGCCCTTCATCCGGCCGCCCACCGCCTGTTGATCCGCCAATTCCAGCTCACCGATCCGCACAAAGCGTCCTTCGTTCTTGTCTCTTCGGTCAACGCCACCAAGCGGTTGTCCTTCAGGGCGCTGATGAAGTGTTTGCCTTTCTTGAGGATGAACTCGAAGTTCTCCTTGGCGGCAAACCAGCTGTCGGTCAGGACGTGACGGAACTTGATGGCGTTCGCCACGCAGGTGGCGATCATCGAACGCATCAGTTCGTTCTTGCTGAACTCCGCCGCCCGCTTGACCTTGCGGGTTTTCACGTCGCTGAACTGATGCGGTTTGCGCACCACTTCGAAGGCGACCGGAACCGACACGTCCCCGCTGTGGCACAGCGCGTTCAACAGGTTGATGCCTTTGACCGAAAGGCTTTTGCAGTGGTCATAGTGCCAACACATGATCTCGTTTTCGTCGGTGCTGGCCTTTTCCTGGACTGTGTCGTCGAAGATCAGGCACGCGTCATCCTTCTCGATCTGGCGCACGGTGCGTTTGACATCAACCCACAGGTCTTTTGAGGAGTATTGCCTCGCGGACATGTGGTGGGTTATTTGCTCATACCCCTGGGGCATAAATGGCTGACTTCACCGTCGAGCATTGTCGACAGGCTGGTCGCCGTCGCCAAGCCTTGGTTGCAGATCAGGTAGTCTGTGTAGAGTTCGGTTTTTTCTTTGTCCATCCCGAAATGGTACACTTTTTTGGATGGGGCTGCGTAACATCAGGTACTAGTTCGATTTATCTTCTCATGCAAAGGTAAAACAAAGGCTTATGTATTTATATATGGGCTTTTTTAACTGTTTGGTTTCATCGCGCACTTTGAAATAAATCACCACAAAACACCGTGCTCTTTAAAAGTGGTAGCGAGCAAAATGCGGTGTAGCAATACTTATTCCGCGGCGGAATCAGCTCGCATGTCGTGCTGGCTTTAGCCCATTTTTTGGTGATCTTGCCAGGTACTTGGCTATGCCAATATTGAGCGATTTCTTTTATCCCATCTTCTGTTAGTTCACCGCAACCAGCATTTGTAAGATTGGCCGGGTTTTTGAATTGGTTGCACATGGCTTCCTTTCCCTAGGTGTAGCCGAAGGGGATTGCAACCAAGCACAATGGTCAAGCAAGCCATCGGGCTGAACACGGGGCTTCAACTGCGCTCAGCCAATCTGCCACGTAATCCACAAACATAATCATTTTTTCTGTTCGTAAATACCCTATGGTATTTGCAATTCCACTGGCTATGGTTCAAAATTCGATACCCGTTGAATAAGGTATTTTATTACTTTTGTTCGGGTTTTGTGCGTCGGCTTGGCAGCCTTATGAGGTCAAATGTTTGAGGGGCGGTAGGGCTGGGGCAATCTATATAAATTTAAAATAATAATAAATGAGGGCTTGATATGTCAAATATAGCAGGCAAGGCTTATGCGATGAATGTGATCACACCGATCAAACCGTATATGGCTTGGGTCAATAAGTTTATTTTTTGGTTGGCAATAAAAAAAAAGGGGGCATTAAGCGGGTTGCTTACCCTATCACTCATCCACTATGCTCGCTGGGTCATTATTAAAAATGACCAATTCCCACGCTTGGCAGACACACAGCCGAAAGAAAATCTTCATTATAATTACATGCTGTTTTTCAGCAATTTCAACGGTAGTTGGGATCAATACGTGGATTCTTTCACGTTTGCGATTCCGGCCGGCTTGGATTTGTTCTGGAAGTGGAACGTCCGCTACCCCAAATCCGTCACTCTGACACCTTTTCATAAGTACATCAAATATAACCAAATAGAAACCATCCACTATTATAACGCTTATCCGTTGGCAGCATCCAATGATGTCAAGAGTGCTAAAGTGGTAAAAAATGCGCTTATCCAGTTCAATCAAGCTGAGCAGGGCCTCAGTGACGACGCGTTTATGGCTCGTTATAAACAACTGTTGCGGGCATTGCAGCATGATTTAGGCGATATGTACCCAACCCCGATTGTCACAATGGCTGCCCATGAGGTTGAACAACGCAAACATCTGCATGAATCTGCTATTTCGGCTGTCACAGGAGAGCAACATGGCTAATATCAGCGGCAAAGCTTACGCATTGACCATTTTGTCGCCCATAAAAAACGGCTACACGGAAGAACAAATAGCCTACGCAGACATTGTCAGGACTAGCTTGCAAGCTTGGAATAACCCTGGTTTCAGCCCAATGGCACAAGTGCCACAGACCTATCTGTGCCGTTATTTTGTTTTGGACGATGTCTATACCGAATCTTTACCCGGTGCTGACTTACGCAGCTTATGGGCGGATGTGCTGGCGATTATTTCCAATACATTCCGTATCAGCATGTTACCCAAACAAGACCAACTAAAATCACGCTATTTAGTATTTTCGTGTAATTTTTATGGCGGCCCAACAGGCGATTTAGATGGCTACTTGCGTGGCATGTGGAATACCATTAGTGATCAAATCCAACCTATTTGGAGTTATTGTTACGGTTTTGAACAGGTTAATAACGCGGAGTCATTTGTTGCCTATATGAAAAAATGCCAGTTGCCTGCTGCCCTGTTTTTTGTTGGTTCTAATGATGATCCTTTACCGGAACAATTGAAGGCATTGTATTTAAAACAGGAATTTACCAAGTTTGCGGTTGCTAATCAAGGTTTGGATGCAGCCAAGTTACGGGCAAATTTTCAGGAATTCATAAACAGTGTCCAACCCAACAATATCGACCAGCCAACCTGGCCCGCCGGCAAGTTTACTGTATAGGAGCGGCAAATGACGCAACAATTAGAATTAACAGACATCCAAGGTAATGTCATCCGCGCTTATGGGCGTTTCGGCTATCCGGTCGCACGTTATGTCTTTTTTAATATCAGGGATAACAGCAAGGCTAGAGAGTTTGTTGGTGCAATCACCAAACGGGTGACCACGGCTGTGGAATGGGGTGATCATCCGGGTCAAATCAAACAACCGCATTGGACACTCAATATAGCCTTTAGTTACCAAGGGTTAAAAGAACTGGGCTTACCCAGGACTTCCTTGGTGGGTTTTTCGCCTGAATTTGCCAGCGGCATGAAAGAGCGTAAAGACATATTAGGTGACGATGGCCCAAGTTCGCCCGAATATTGGGATCCGATATGGTGTTATAACCGGGTCGAGCGCGATAAAGATGTGCATATTTTTATTTCAATAAATGCCCAAACTGGGTGTGACAGGGATGAAGGCTATCGCTGGCTGCTCAACCAAGTTAGCTTTGTCAATGGTGCGGTGGTTATTTTGGGGGGGCATATAGGAGACAACGACGAACAATTTGATTATCAGGACAGCCATGCTGTGATGGAAAACGATCAGCCAACAGCAAAAGAACATTTCGGCTATATCGATGGTATCGGGGATCCGGTGTTTGAGGGTGTGCCCTACGACGTAGACCGTTTGCCGGGGCGGGGCAAACAAATGGACGACGGCACTTGGGTGCCGTTGGCAACCGGAGAATTCTTATTGGGTCATATTGACGAAGCCCACGAATACCCTCCCGCACCGGACCCCGTATTGTTGTCGCGCAACGGCACTTATATGATTTATCGTAAACTGCATCAAAATGTTGGCACGTTTGAATCATATTTAGAAGAACACGGGCAAAAATATCCGGGTGGTAAAGAATTGCTTGCCGCCAAATTTGTCGGGCGGTGGCGTGACAATGGCGCACCTTTGGTCAGCGCACCGGATGAAGCTAGCAAAGATGACTTTAATGCTAGATTTGACGTAGCCAATCCAATAGAGCGAGACAAAATGCTCAGTGATTTCACCTATGATGACGATATGAGTGGAGCGAAATGTCCATTTAGCGCCCATATCCGCCGTATTAACCCGCGTGCCTCGCTACAAATGGTGCGGGATGAAACAACCCCTGGTGCAATGAAGATTAGCGAAGGGGCATTTGACACCCCGGGTGCGCTGACTAACCGCCGCCGCTTGCTTAGACGTGGACTGCCTTACGGTGAAGTTAAAGACCGCCTCCGTAATAATGGTAACCACGGCATTGTGATTATGATGTTGAATGCCGACATTAACCGTCAGTTTGAATTTGTACAGCAGCAATGGGTCAACTACGGTAACGACTTTATTGCAGGGAATGATAAGGAAATTATTCTGGGCAACCACAGTGCCGATGATAAGCTGCTCAGCAAGGCAGTGTTGCAAGTTGATCCTAATAGTGATGAAGCACCCTATATATTGTCAAAGATACCTCGCTTTGTTGAGACTAGGGGAGGGGAGTATTTCTTCATTCCTAGCATGACGGCATTGAGGATGATTGCCAAGGGGATTGTTGACCCTACCTAGTTAATAAGATTGGTTGCAAGTTTTAAAAACTAAGCGTCCAAAACGTGTTTTGGACGCTTTATTTTATGGGTTAAGCGTTGGGGTGGGTTTAATCAAACCATGCCTGCTTTAACAAATTCTTCTGGATCATAAATATTTTAAAACGTTCCATCGTAAGCTAGTTCCATTGTCCAGCAATCGGAATGCGAGCCACAAAACCGCATGGTCGTGGCACTGTGGAGTTATTTTGAAAAGTGCCAACAAATGACGCAATCACTTGGTTGGTACTGGCGATAACTCCCTTTAAAAAAAGGAAGTATCGCTGCTGCAAGCCCAGGTTATTTGAGTTGTTGGTAATAAACCGCCAACTCTTTAATTTCTTCTTCGCTCAATTGTTGGGCAATCAGGCGCATACGGCTGTAGATGTCATTATGGCGTTCTGTTTTTTTGTAGGCCAAAAGGGTGTTGGCAAAATAATCGGCTTGTTGTCCTGCCAAAGCAGGAATATCCATTTTTTCACCTTGCCCGTTGCTGCCGTGGCAGGTGAAACAGGGCGGCAAAATACGCTTGCCATCACCCAATTCAACCATTTTACTGGCCCGTGTCTGTACTGGTGCGGCGCCAGTGCCGATAGTGCGGGGTAGGCTACCAAACCAAGCCGCCACATCAGCGGCATCTTGCTCGCTTAGGTTTTTGGCTATGCCAATCATGGTGTCGTTGCTACGGTCGCCATTGGCATAATCGCGTAGCTGTTTAAAGGTGTAAGTGGCTAGCTGGCCCGCCAAAGCGGGTACAGCGGGTATCGTGTCGCCATCTTGGGTTTCGGCTTTCACTCCTTGACCTTGGTCACCGTGGCAGCTTTTGCAAGATTCCGCCAATTGCTGGCCTTTTTCAGCATTGCCTTTTTTTACCAAATTAAGCATTGCCGATGTCCAAGATATATGCGATGCCGGTTGTGCGTTAGCCAAAAACGGTGTGGACAGGGCAAGCAACAGTAGCAGCCGTTTCATGATTAAGTTTCCCATGATTAATAACCCCAAGCACTGGAACCGAAGGTATCCATAAAAAAGAATTGTAAAATTGGAAAACCGAAGCTGATGGCCATTAATACGGCAATCACTTTGTTCCAAAGCTTAAAGCCGTTCAGGTATTCGGGCAATGTGCTGACAGCATGGATGGGCGTGGCGTATTCGACCTCTTCGGCGAAAGTTTCCGCAGCGGGTGCCAGTTGGGTTTTAGCCAAAATGTAAATCAGCAAGCAGGCCGAACCTAGCAAGACCAGGCCGCCCAAGATCATCATGAATTCGTAAGGCTGCCAAGCCAAAGTCAGTAAGTTGTTATAAACCACAGTGGAAATGCGGCGCGGTTGGCCTAGCAAGCCTAGCACATGCCAAGGCGTGGTAAGGATGCTCATGCCGATAAACCATGTCCATAACTGCATTAAGGCCAGGTTTTTTGAAAACAACGGCTTGCCCACTAATAGCGGCCATAGGTAATAGGCAATGGCTATGTACATGATAATGGTGGTGCCGCCAAAAATCAGGTGGAAATGCCCAGGTACCCAAGCGGTGTTATGCACCATAGCGTTCATGGCATAGCTGGCATTGACAATGCCACCGAAGCCGCCGAAGATCAGCATTAATAATGACAAGATCACCGCCAACACCATAGGGTTGGTCCAGGGTAAGGTCAAAATCCAGCCAAACAAACCCTTGCCGCCGCGCAAACGTCCGGCAATCTCTAACGAGGCAATTACAGTGAAACCGGTGACTAAAGTAGGCAAGGCCACAACAAACGTGCCAATGCCGTGCAGCAGCTTCCAGCCTTGTCCTTGTTCTGGGTCCATATATAAGTGATGGAAACCAATGGGCAGGGCAAACACCACCAAGACAATAAAGGCTGCCCGGGCCATTTCATCGCTGAACAGATAACCGCCCGCTTGTTTGGGTACAAACACATAAAATGCAATGTAGGTGGGGATAAGCCAGAAGTAAACGATAGGGTGCAACGTCCAAGCAAACAAAGTCCTCGCCAAACCAGGGTCGATAGTGTCAATCCAGCCTAACGACAACGGAATCAATTGGAATAGCACTTCCACCGCCACACCAGCACTGGTCCATAGCCAGAGTAGGGCATTGGCTGCGGTGGCAAACATGGCCAACGGCACGGGTGCGCCAGGGTGGGCTTTTTTCCATTGGCCAAAAGTGACCAACATAATGGCGCACCACAGCCAAGAACCAACCACCAACAACGTCGCGCCAATATAAAAGGCGGCATGGGCGACAATTGGCGGATAGAAAGTGTACAACACGGAAGCGTTGCCGGTCAGAAGCGGAATGGCCGCCAGCACCGTGCCGACCAAGGCGATCCAAAAACTGGCCCACGCCAGCGGCAGGTTCCAGAGTGGTTGTTTAAGGCTGCTGACCGCTACATAGTAACCAAAGCCCATGATAAAAAAGGTGGTCAGGACAAAAGCCATTAATACCCCGTGGGTACTGACCGAAGCGAAATAAACACGGGTCGAATCCAGTGCCGGAAACAGGCCGCTACGCTCCAAGACTTGATATTCGCCCAATAGGCAGGCGACCACAAAGGCAATAAAGGCGACCCATAGATGGCTCAACACCAGTTTTTGTTCTGCGGCATTATTCATGGCTTGTTCCTCCGGTTGCGGCAGGTTGTAGGGGTGCTTTCCAGTTTTCTTTGGCAATGACGGAGATATTGCTCCACATGTGATTATGGCCTAAGCCGCAATATTCATTGCACAACAAGGGATATTCGCCAGGTTTTGGAAAGCTGGTGGTGATTTCCGCAACATAACCGGGCACAATCATCGTGCTCATATTGGTCATTGGGATATGTACGCCATGCAGCACATCCATACTGACCCAACGGAAGGTGAGCGGTGTTTCTGCTGGCACATCGATATGTTTGGGGAAGAAGGAATAACGCCCCGCGACCATCCTGATAATAATGTTGCCTTGCCCGTCCACTTGCACGCCCAAATTGTCTTCGGCAAATTCTTTGCTTAAATGCAGGCTGGCAGAATCAATGGTTTCCACCTTGCTGGGCGGGTTGATGCCATGAAACAACGCATCAAGAGTGATAATGCCAACAAACAAAGCGACGGCTGCTAAAGAGACAGTGATCCATTTTTGTTCGAGCGGGTCAATATGGATGTGGACCCAATGGGGGAAAAGCTTGATAAGCCATTGGCTTTTTGGTTTTGTGGGTTCTGTGTGCATAAATATCCCCTAGCCGCGCGGCAAAAAAACGCCATAATATAAAAACAGCCAAGCGACCACCATGCCGCCCAACACTACGGACATAAGCGCGAATGTGCCCACGGGGGGGCTTTCGATAATGCGTTTACGTTCTTCTTCGGTCAATTGTTCCACAGCCTTCACCCTCAGGTTAATATAATAAACTCAATACCATTGTAGGTTTAAGTGAATTGACTTGTAAAGTGATACTTTTGTTACACTACGCTGCATATTTAAATCCAGCTGTACTGATAATGCGGCAGCTTTATTTCAAGCCAAAGTCGTTCTAATCGGTGAACACACCATTTTCTTTCTATGAGGCAATTCGTGGATACATTAAAATCCCCTTCCACCCCTAACCCCACTGCAATGGTCACGGTCAATCCGGCTATTGAACGTTACCAGCTGTCATTGCTGCGTAATAAGGACTGTCCGGTATTGTTGGACATGGAAGCGTTGGCAGAAGCCAATAACTTCCCTATTATTGGCCGTTTAGTGGGCGTGTTTCTGGAAACCTTGGCAAAAACCGCCGGTGCCAAACGGGTGTTTGAGTTTGGCAGTGGTTATGGCTATTCCGCTTATTGGTTTGCCCGTGCAGTAGGGGCGCAAGGGCAAGTGATTTGCAGCGAAGCGGACATGCTTAACCGGCAAAAAGCCGAAGCCTATTTGGCTGCGGCGGGTTTATGGGAACGTATTGATTTTAAAGCAGGTATGGCGCAAGACATTTTTGCCGCCACCGAGGGCGATTTTGATATTTGCTATAACGATGTGGATAAGGGCGATTACCCGGACATCTGGTTGCTGGCAAAACAGCGTATTCGCCCTGGCGGCCTATATATCGCCGACAATGTGTTATGGCGTGGGCGCGTGGCTGCGGAATCGTTCAAGGATGTGTTTGTCGGTTGGACGGAAGCGATCAAAAAACACAATCAAATGATATTTGACGACCCTGATTTTGATGCCTTTATCACCCCGACCCGTGACGGGGTGCTGGTGGCGAGGAAAAAGGACTAGCGGCAGTAAATCAAAAGGTTGGTTGTTTAATATCGGATATGGATAAGCTGCCCAACCCTCAACACTCCGCCAAACTATCCATAGTCCAACGCGGATAAGCCGCTATCGCCAAGCCCTCTTGCTGCCCTGCCAACAACCGCTGGCAACCCGCATAGGCAATCATCGCCCCATTATCAGTACAAAATTCTGGCCGTGGGAAATACAACGTGGCTTGCGCCTTATCGGCCATCGTTGTCAATGTGTCGCGGATATGCTGGTTGGCACTCACCCCCCCTGCCACCACCAGCCGCTTCAAACCCGTTTGCTCCAATGCCCGTTTGCATTTGATCGCCAAGGTGTCCGCCACCGCACTTTGAAAGGCGGCGGCAATGTCCGCGTGGCTTTGCCAGCTGCCGTCACAGGCATTAACGGTATTTAAGGCAAAGGTTTTTAGCCCGCTAAAACTAAAATCCAAGCCAGGGCGGTCAGTCATCGGGCGAGGAAACTTAAAATCAGGTTTGCCGTGGGCCGCCAAAGCCGACAACTTCGGC
>CAIYOW010000138.1 GCA_903927955.1 uncultured Methylococcaceae bacterium
GTTCATTTCAATAAAATAAAACTCGCCTTTTTCATACAAGAACTCGAAAGTGCCTGCCCCCAAATAACCAATATCAATACAGGCTTTGGCACAGCGTTCGCCAATAAACTTCCGCACCTCTTCGCTAATGCCCGGTGCGGGAGCTTCTTCGACGACTTTTTGGTGGCGCCGTTGCATGGAGCAATCGCGTTCACCCAGATGGATGGCGTTGCCATGAGAATCGGCCATGACTTGGAATTCTATGTGCCTTGGGTCTTCCAAGAATTTTTCCATATACACGGTGGGGTTGCCAAAAGCACTGTTGGCCTCCGCTTTAGTCATGGCAATGGCGTTCACCAAGGCTGCTTCGGTATGCACGGTGCGCATCCCGCGACCGCCGCCACCGCCCGCCGCTTTGATAATGACAGGGTAGCCGATTTCCTTTGCAAACCTCAGGTTGGTGTTGTCATCATCGGATAAAGGGTCGTTGTTGCCTGGCACACAAGGGATACCCGCAGCGATCATGGCGTTTTTGGCGGAAATTTTGTCACCCATAATGCGGATGGTCTCAGCATTAGGGCCAATAAACACAAAACCGCTTTGTTTGACTTTTTCGGCAAAATCTGCGTTTTCTGACAAGAACCCATAGCCGGGGTGAATGGCTTCGGCATCAGTGACTTCCGCCGCACTGATAATGGCAGGGATATTCAGATAGCTTTCACTGGAAGCTGCCGGGCCAATGCATACCGACTCATCCGCCAATCGGACGTGCTTAAGATCGCGGTCGGCTTCGGAGTGTACAGCAACCACCTTAATGCCGAGTTCCCGGCAGGCACGCAATATGCGTAAGGCTATTTCGCCACGATTGGCGATGACAATTTTTTCGAACATGGTTTTTCCGTCTTTGCTATTCAATGATGAATAAAGGTTGTCCGTATTCAACTGGTTCGGAGTTTTCGACCAATATTTTGCTGACAATGCCACTTTTGTCCGCTTCAATTTGGTTCAGGATTTTCATGGCTTCAATAATGCACATTGTTTCACCGGCTTGGACGGCTTGCCCAACTTCGACAAAAGCTTTTGAACCAGGCGATGCTGAACGGTAAAAAGTCCCCACCATAGGCGATTTCAGTATGTGACCAGTCACTTGCGGCTCAATAACAGGCACAACTGTATCTAGCAGGACTGAAGTGGCTGCAGCCGCTTGTGGTGGTGGGATAAATGCAGTGGGTGCAGGATGTGAAGAATAGCGGCTTATACGGATAGATTCTTCACCTTCTTTGATTTCAATTTCGGCGATGCCGGATTCTTCAATCATTTCGATGAGTTTTTTTATTTTTCTAATTTCCATTGTCATTTCTCTCGCCTAGTGACCGATGAGCGGCCTGAAGGGCCAGCTCATAGCCGGTTGCCCCAAATCCACAGATGACGCCTTTGGCAATATCTGAAAAATAGGAATGTTTTCTAAAAGGTTCGCGTGCATAAACGTTTGATAAATGCACTTCAATAAAAGGTATCGTGGTAGCCAGTAAGGCATCACGTATGGCAATGCTGGTGTGCGTAAACGCAGCCGGGTTAATGATTATAAAATCAATTTTATCATGGTAGCTTTGGTGGATGATTTCAACAATCTCATGTTCGGCATTGCTTTGGTGGAAACTAAGCTGATGACCCAGTAACGCTGATTGGGCGGTAAGTGCCTGCTTGATGCTAGCCAAGTTTTGGCTGCCATAAAGGCCGGGTTCGCGAATACCCAGCAGATTTAAATTTGGCCCGTTTAATACAGCGATATGTGCCATTGTCCCAGTCTACCCATGCAAATTTCCGTGTTAGCCGATAATTTTGCCCAATTTGTAATGGTTTGTCCAGATATATAATGCGTTGAAGGCAGCTAAATATGTCCTTTGTTCTGGCTGTTTTATTTCAGGGTTTGCGGGTCTGAGATAAGTGCGGCTAGCTTTTAGCAAGGGGACGCTGCTTGGGCAAGGTTTCTTTGTAGGCGGCAAAGGCATCTTTAACATCATCAAACCAATGGGCTTGGCCATTGTGAAGCCAAATGCCCGCCTGGCAGAATTGTGTTAATGTGCCTTCACCATGAGACGTCATGATAATGCTGGCTCTGTCGGCAAGGTCGTTGAACGCAGCTTGGGCTTTGTTGCGGAAAGCCGCGTCGCCAGCGGAAGTAGCTTCGTCTGAAATATAAACATCAAAGTCAAAGGCTAGCGTCAAACCAAATTGCAGCCGTGATTTCATGCCTGAAGAGTAGGTTTTTACGGGTTGGTCAAAAGCCGCGCCTATCTCGGTAAAATCTTGGATCGAGGCAATGCGCTCGGGGATTTCATGTTCACGAAGCCCGTGGATGCGGCAGAGGAATTTGGAATTTTGCCGTCCAGTCATGTTGTTTTGCAAGCCACCGCCATAATTCATGGGCCAAGACACTCGGCAGCGTCTTTCAATACGGCCTTTGCTGGGTGTATCGGTGCCGCCAATCAAGCGAAGCAGGGTTGATTTGCCGGCACCATTGCAGCCAATAATCCCCACGCTAAGATGGGTGGGGATGGTGATGGATATGCCTTTTAGCACCCAAGGGCCATGACCATGATCGGTTTGGTAGCGTTTGTGGACATCATCAATGATAATCATTTTTTATACACCCTGGCCACGAAGCGGCTGTGCAGTGAGAGGCCTATAAAAACACTGAACAGGGCAACTTCAGTGGTATAAAATAAGTTTAAGTCGGGACTGGTATGGTAATAGCTGGACATAGCTTTTCGTGCAGATTCAATCGAATGCACAATAGGGTTGTACATGAGCCAATGCTGGAAAGGCTCGGGTATTGCCGAAATGGGTATAACGACACCTGACAATAAATATATGGGGCCATTGGCGAAACCTATGATTTTTTCGAGTTCGGGGATCATAAGGACACCAATGGATGCGATAAGCCCTAAGCCCAAGGCCAAGAGCCATATATTTAGGAATGCGGCAAATAAAATCCATGACTGATTGGGGATAAAATCATAGCCCACAAAGCTAGTCCCGGCTACCAAGATTAGGCCGATCACAACCATTAAAAAACCTTCTAGCGCCGCCCTGACAAGGACAGTGTCAACTGGCTTGACTTGCCTATAAGTATAAAGTGCCTTATTGGCACTGATCGCATGTTGCGATTGTGTTGCGGTGCGTTTAAACAAATTGGCAAACACTAGCCCGACTACTAGCCAAACCACCGTGTCAATGCCACCCACTGTCCTGACATGGAGTTGGGTCATAAGGACGAGCATGAACGAAATCTGCAAGGCGGGTTCCAGCAATAACCAGACCCATGCATTTCTTCTGCTGGTAAGGCGTGCGACCGCTTCCCGAAGGAACAGGGCTTTCCAGGTGGTGAAGGTGATTATTAAGGGTGATCGGTAACCTTTTACGTCATTCATGAGTCAAGCCTAGTGGGTATGCATCAAAAACAATTGCAGATTGTGGTTGTCAAATGCGGGATGGTTGCAAATGGGGCATTTAGTTCAAAAATGTTTGCTTGGCAAAAAAGCGCAACAATTTATAGCAATAAAAATTGATTAGATACTATCATGTAACGCCAAAAAACAGCAATAATGAACCTTATTTGTCAGCTGTGGGTAATGCCTGTCTACAGGATTCCTGTGTCGCGGCGCAAAGCCGCCAACAAACAAATTCATTTTATTAACCATGAGGGTGTTAGCCATTGAGTATGCATCATACCGAAAAAAACTATCAGGCTGCAGCATCCATGGCGTGGCAGGCACTTGATTCGCATTATAAACAGATGCGGTATTTGCATTTACGCGATTTGTTCGCTGACGACCCCTTACGGGGGCAGAGGCTTGTCGCTAATGCAGGGGATATTTTCCTCGACTATTCAAAAAACATTATTACTGCAGAAACAATGGCGTTGCTGGTGGGCTTGGCAGAAGCCTGCCATCTTAAGCAAAAAATCGCAGCCATGTTCAGGGGTGATGTCATTAACGTTACAGAACAACGGCCGGCATTGCACGTTGCTTTGCGGATGCCTGAACATGCCGAGCTTAAGCTTGACGGCATTAATATCATCCCGGGCGTTCATGCCGTATTACGGCGCATGGCGGCATTTTCGGAGCAAGTGAGGCAGGGTGTCTGGCGTGGCTATACGGGCAAGCGGATCCGCAATGTGGTGAATATTGGCATTGGCGGTTCTGACTTAGGGCCGGTTATGGCATTCGAGGCTTTACGCCATTATAGCCAGCGCGATTTGGCATTTCACTTCATCTCAAATATTGATGGCACTGATTTTCAGGAAGTTGTCGGTCGGTTGTCGCCTGACGAAACCTTGTTTGTGGTGTGTTCCAAAAGCTTCAGCACGCTGGAGACAATGACCAATGCGCAAAGTGCCCGCCAGTGGTTGGTGGCAAAGATGGGCAGTGAAGCTGCCGTGGCGAAACATTTTGTCGCCGTGTCCACCCATGCTGAAGCGGTTGCCCAATTTGGCATAGCCCCCCATAACATGTTTGAATTTTGGGATTGGGTGGGTGGTCGCTATTCATTGGCATCCGCTATCGGTTTGTCAACCATGATAGCCATTGGCCCCGATAATTTTTACGCTTTGTTGGCAGGGTTCTATGGCATGGACGAACATTTCCACACGGCTCCGCTGGCGGAAAATTTGCCGGTTATTTTGGGTTTGCTGACTATTTGGTATAACAATTTTTTTGGCGCGCAAACCTTGGCGGTGTTGCCCTACGATCAGTATTTAAAACGCTTTCCTGCCTACATACAGCAACTAGCCATGGAAAGCAACGGCAAGCAGGTCACGGTTGATGGTTCGGTGGTCAATTATCAGACCTCGCCCATTTATTGGGGCGAACCGGGCACTAATGGACAACATTCATTTTTCCAATTGATACATCAGGGCACCAAATTGGTGCCTTGCGACTTCATAGGCTTTTGCCAGTCCCTGAATCCGCTAGGGAATCATCATGATTTGTTGATGGCGAACTTTTTTGCCCAATCGGAATCTTTGGCATTTGGTAAAACGGCGCAGGAAGTCAAAGCGGACGGTGTGCTGGATCACTTGGTGGCAGCACATGTATTCCCGGGCAACCGCCCATCCAATACCCTTCTGGTCAAGTGCCTGACCCCCGCAACATTAGGCCAACTGCTGGCGCTCTATGAGCATAGCGTGTTTACCCAAGGTGCAATTTGGAACATCAATTCTTTTGACCAATGGGGGGTGGAGCTGGGTAAGGTATCCGCGCAGCGTATATACAACGAATTGCAGCACGCTGACCCAGTATTGGCGCATGACAGTTCCACCAACAGCTTGATCGACCGCTACCGGCAGATGAAGTAGGCGGCACACGCCTGCTATAAGTCGAACGCCGGTTTTCTTGTGAAAACCGGCTGTTGCGGTTAATGCAGAGACCGGGCTATTTGGCTATTTTTAAGGCCAAAAAGGCGGGGCTGCCCTGACGTTGGATCAGTACGGCAATGGATTTGCCAATCGGCAGCGCTTTGACTACTTTACTGAACTCTGCCGCGTTATTAATGGTTTGGTTCTGGATGCGTAAAATAATATCGCCACGCTGAACGCCCGCGTCAAGTGCAGGGCCAATGCCGACATCCTGGACCAATACCCCACCGCTAGCCAGTTGCATAGACTCACGTTGTTCTTTGGTCAAGTCAATGGCCTTGATCCCCAATTTATTATCAGGTTTGCTTTCCGGTTTTACTTCGGCCATTTTGTCCACTTGCTCAGGCAACAGGCCAATTTTAAAATCCAATGTTTTGGTTTCGCCTTGGCGGATAATTTTTAGCGTTGCTTTTTCATTGATCGGCGTCATTCCTACCATGGGGGGCAGGTCGCCTGAGTGGTCAATGGGTTGCCCGTTAAATTCAATAATAATATCGCCAATTTTCAACTGGGCTTGTTCGGCAGGACTACCGGGGATTACTTTGGAGACCAGCGCCCCCTGAGGTTTTTGCATGCCAAATGATTCCGCCAGCTCACGGGTGACATCTTGGATTTGTACACCTAACCAACCATGGGAAGCTTTCCCTTTGGTCTTTATCTGTTCAACCACATTCATCACCACATCCATAGGAATGGCAAAAGACAGCCCCATAAAGCCACCGGTGCGGCTATAGATTTGCGAGTTGATGCCGATAACCTTGCCATCCATATTAAACAATGGCCCGCCAGAATTACCGGGATTGATGGCCACATCCGTTTGGATGAAGGGTACATAATTGCCACCGGGCAGGCTGCGCCCTTTCGCACTGACAATACCGGCAGTGACCGATTGCTCAAAACCAAATGGCGAGCCAATTGCCAGCACCCATTCACCTACTTGCAGCTGGTTGGGGTCGCCAATGCTAACGGTGGGCAAATCATGGGCATCAACTTTCAGCAGGGCAACATCGGTGCGCGCGTCGGAACCTATCAGCTTGGCCAGCAGTTCGCGGCGGTCAGAAAACTTGACGATAATTTCATCGGCATCTTTAACAACGTGATGGTTGGTCAGTATGAAGCCATCTTGGGAGATGACAAAACCAGACCCTAGTGATTGCTGTTCAGCACCGCCACCATCCCCGCCGCCATTGGGGTTATTAAAGAAATGCTTGAACAGCTCTTCCATTTCCGGTGGCACGCCTTCTGGAATTTGTGGTTCTTTAGGGGTTTCTTGTGCAGGTTTGGTTTCTTTTTGCGTGGTGCTGATGTTGACCACAGCAATGCCATTGGTTTTTACCATGTCGGTGAAATCCGGCAGCTGTGCTGACACCGTTTGCATAAACACGCAGGCAGCGAGCAATACCCCGCCGCTTAATTTCTTAAACATAATGTCTCCATTAAAAGTGATGATAACTGGGATGGCCTAAGCAATTGCAATATGCGTCTGTTGCCTGAAACAATCAAGGTGCAAGTTATGTAGATAGTCAACCTTAGCGATTATTCCCGCTCTACTGCTATTTTGCGGGAGGATTCCGGCGCGGTTGTAATCCCCGCAAAGGATATTAGGCAAAATAGCAACCGCTGTCGGGGGCGGTCGTTTAAACCACTCGGTCTTCCGGCTCGGTGCCGGTGAAAAACGCGCCAATATTGTGCAACACCCGATTACCCATTGCGCTGCGGGTTTCTTCACTGGCACTGCCTAAATGGGGTAGTAAGGTGACATTGTCCAACCCTAAAAGCCCTGGGTTAATGCTTGGTTCGCCTTCATAAACATCTAAGCCTGCACCGGCAATCCAACCTGCTTTAAGGGCTTTTATCAGGGCATTGCTGTCCACCACATCACCGCGTGCGGTATTGATCAAATGGGTGGATGGTCGCATTAATTGTAAGCGTTGTTCGTTGATCAAATGATAGGTGGCGGGGCCGCCTGGACAGTGCAAGGAGATAAAATCGGCACTAGACAGCACCTCTTCAACGCTGTTACAACGAGTGGCCTGTAAGCGGTCAACAATCGTTTGCTCGGGCGCAGACGGCACAAAAAACACGATTTTCATGCCAAAACCATAATGGGCTTTGTAGGCCATAGCTTGAGCAATGCGTCCAAAACCAATCAACCCCAAGGTTTTGCCGGTGACTTTTTGGCCTAGCAATTGGGTAGGGCCCCAACCGTGCCATTGGCCTTGCAAGATCATCCGTTCGCCTTCGGCGGCACGGCGGCTCGACATAAGCAATAGCAGCATAGCAATATCAGCTGTGCAATCTGTCAGCACATGTGGTGTGTTGGTAACCATGATGCCTTGGGCTTTTGCTGCCTGAATATCAATGTTATTGTAACCCACCCCAAAGTTACCGATAATCCTGACACGGCGGTTTTCCGTGTTGATGATGTCAGCGGTAATAGGGTCGGTCACCGTCGATAATAAGGCATCGGCACTTTGCATGGCTTGTTTTAAAGCCTGTGCAGACATGGGTGTGTCATTTTCGTTCAGCTGCACGTCATAAAGGGCTTTCAGCTGTGCCTCCACATCGGCAGGCCAACGGCGGGTAACAATCACTTTGGGTTTGCTCATTGATAAAGACTCCGTGCTGATTAATACGGGATGTATGGGGGTGGATGCAATTTAGGGTTGTGGGGCAAGTGGTGGCAGAAACGTTATCGGGGATTTTTCACAGCTAATCCGGATATATCTTCAGGGGTTGCGAATAATGCCTGCTATATTGCCTCGCTTAAGCCTTGACTGCAACAGAAAAGGCTTAACATGCGTTGTCTGTTGATAGACAGTATAACTTAACGCGGCTTGGCTTGGTATCAGGAAGCCGGGCCAACCAAAGTGGCCCGACAACGGGAGGGATAAAACAAGGGGGATAAGGGTGGCAAAAGCCCAATAAGCCAGTTCGGCTGGCTACGGACTCTTGATAACAGTGCTTTCTGCCAGCCCGAAATCTAGGTGGTTATTATGCGGTAGCGCGATAATATTCAATCGCAGCCGCCACACCAGAACCCGGCTGAATGGCAAAGCCATTATCCAACAAGGCCATTTCCACACCGGCAATAGCACCTAGCATGGACACATCATTCATATCGCCCACATGACCGATACGGAACACTTTGCCGGCCACTTCCGACAAACCGGCACCTAAAGATATATTGTATTTGCTGAATGCCGTGCTGATAACGGTACGTGCGTCTTTGTCTTCGGGTACAACCACAGCGGTGACCGTGTCAGATTCAAAGCCTGGCTGGGCACATAGCGTCAGGCCCCAGGCCGCCACTGCCTTACGGGTGCCTTCAGCCAAACGATGATGACGGGCATAGACATTCTCCAAACCCTCTTCCAACAACATATCCAATGCCTTGCGCAAGCCATACAGCAACGGCAAGTTAGGGGTATAAGGCGTGTACCCGTCTTTATTGGCGTTCATTTGGTCTTTCAGGTCCAAGAAGCAACGGGGATAAGTTGATGTTTCCACCGCCGCCAAGGCTTTTTGGCTAAACGCCAAAAAGGCCCCACCAGCAGGCAGCATAAAACCTTTTTGTGAACCGCTGATTGCACCATCCACGCCCCATTCGTCCATGCGGAAATCCAAACTGGCGATAGAGCTGACACCATCGACAAACAGCAATGCCGGGTGGCCAGATGCGTCCATAGCCTTACGAACGCCACCTATATCACTGGTCACGCCAGTTGCCGTCTCGTTGTGGGTTGCCAAGACCGCTTTAATTTCATGTTGGCTGTCGGCTAGCAAACGGGCCTGTAATTTGTCTAGCGGAATACCGGTGCCCCAGGGTTCCTGATGGATTTCCACATCAAACCCTAAACGTTTCGCCATTTCCGCCCATAAATGGCTGAATTGGCCAAAACGATAGATCAGCACCTTGTCGCCTGGGTTTAGGGTATTGGTCAAGGCCACTTCCCAACCGGCTGTACCCGTTGCAGGAAAGATAAACGCCTGACCTGTTTCGGTTTTGAAGATTTTTTTCATATCCTGCAATAGCGGGGCGAGCAATTTAGGAAACACCGGTGAGCGGTGATCTTCCATGGTCACATGCATAGCATTAAGTATTTCATTGGGCACATTAGTAGGGCCAGGAATATAGAGATGGTTGCGACCAGCCATGGGTTTGCCTCGTGGTAAATTTAAGTTAACGGTTTGCCGTAGCTGACAACAGCGGGGGGATAATCGTTGTCAGACAGCTAAAAAAACCAAGAATAATGACATAGCAAAGGGTAATCAGCAAGGATTGATTAGAATTAATAGTAAAAAATACGCGTTATAAATTGACTTTGCTAGGGCTAGAAGTAGAATGAGCGATTTATTTGTTTCCAGCCCAGGCTAAAAATGTCCCTTTTACGCGCTGCGCTTCCCACATCACCATAATTAGTTTTAGGTAGGTAGTAATGAGTCACACCTTGTACACCGCGTCAACACAACGCGTCCAACGTTGCGAATTGGCCGTTCCTGGTTCAAACCCGGGCATGTTTGAAAAAGCCATGAAGAGCGGCACGGATTTCGTTTTCTTGGACCTTGAAGACGCAGTGGCGCCCGATGACAAGTTACAGGCCAGAAAAAACATTATTGAAGCCATCAACGACCTTGATTGGCACGGTCACGGGGTCACCGTTTCTGTGCGTATTAATGGCCTTGATACCCAATACATGGTGCGTGATGTAGTCGATCTGGTCGAACAGGCGGGCAGCAAGATTGATACTCTCCTGATCCCTAAAGTGGGCGTGTATGCCGATGTCTATATGGTTGAGGCAATGCTTAACCAATTGGAAATGCAACAGGGCTTGAAAAACCGTATTGGCATCGAAGCACTGATTGAAACCGCATTAGGTATGGCCAATGTGGAAGATATTGCCCGTAACGGCGCGCACGGACGCTTGGAAGCACTGCATTTTGGCGTTGCTGATTATGCCGCCAGCAATCGTGCCCGCACCACCAATATTGGCGGCCTTAACCCAAATTACCCGGGGGACCAATGGCATTATGCCATTAGCCGTATGACCGTGGCTTGCCGTGCTTTCGGGCTACGCCCCATTGACGGCCCATTCGGCGACATCAAAGACCCTGAAGGTTATATACAAGCAGGCAAACGTGCCGCAGCCCTAGGTTGTGAAGGCAAATGGGCCATTCATCCCTCGCAAGTCGAGCTGGCCAACGACATTTTTACCCCGCCCACCTCAGAAGTGGAAAAAGCCCAACGTATCTTGGTGGCGTTACAAGAAGCGGCGGCCCAAGGCAAGGGGGCCGCATCATTGGACGGTCGTCTGATTGATGCCGCCTCAGAAAAAATGGCCAACAACATCGTTAGGGCAGCGGAAGCTATCGCCGCTAAAACGCGCTAAACCATCAACAAAACCATAACAGAAATCAATGAGGATATGCTGTGGATATTCATGAGTATCAAGCAAAAGAACTATTAAGCGGCTATGGTGTCAAGATCGCTGAAGGCGGCTTGGCCTATAGTCCGGAAGATGCCGTGCAACGCGCTAGGGAAATTGGCGGGCACATTTGGGCGGTCAAGGCACAAATCCACTCGGGTGCCCGTGGCAAAGCAGGCGGCATTAAAATTTGTAAAACTCACGACGAAGTGGAAGCCGCCGCAAGCCATTTACTGGGCAAGCGTTTAGTGACCCACCAAACCGGCCCCGCCGGTAAAGTCTGCTCAAGGCTGTATGTGGAAGCCGGTACTGAGATAGCCAAAGAATTATATTTTTGTTTTCTGGTTGACCGCAGCTCAGAACGGATTGTCATGGTCGGCTCCGCGCAAGGCGGTATGGATATTGAAGAATTGGCAGTGACCCAGCCGGATGCCATCAAAAAAATCTATATAGAACCTGCCGTCGGCCTACAAGATTACCAAGCCCGCGAAATGGCTTTTGCCTTAGGCTTGGATGCAGAAATTTTAAGCCATGCTGTCAAAACCATCAAAGGTTGCTACAAAGCGCTTAGGGCGTTGGATGTCAGTATGTTGGAAATTAACCCGTTGGTGGTTACCCGCAGCGGTGAATTGTTGGCTTTGGACGCAAAAATGGGCTTTGATGACAATGCCTTGTTCCGTCAACAAAAAATATCGGAATTACGCGACAAAACCCAAGAAGACCCGCGCGAAATGGCGGCGGCTGACCGGGGGTTAAGCTATGTGGGGCTGGATGGCGATATTGGTTGTATGATTAACGGTGCCGGTCTGGCTATGGCCACCATGGACATGATCAAACTGGCGGGCGGCGAACCGGCCAATTTTTTGGATGTGGGCGGCGGTGCATCGGCTGAACGCACCGAAAAAGCGTTCCGTCTGGTTTTGGCTGACCAAAATGTTAAAGCCATGCTGGTGAACATTTTTGCTGGCATCAACCGTTGTGATTGGATTGCTGAAGGTGTGGTGCAAGCGGTCAGAAAAATAGACATGAAAGTGCCTTTGATTGTACGTTTGTCCGGCACTAATGTGGCTGAAGGGCAACGTATTATTGCCGAAAGCGGCCTTCCCATCATCACTGCCGACACCTTGGCAGAAGCGGCCGAACTGGCCGTGCAAGCGCGTAATGCCGTAGTGGCCCAAGCTGCGGCTCAGGAGATTTAACCATGGCCATTTTTATTAACGAAACCACCCGTATCATCGTCCAAGGCATCACCGGCAAAATTGGCAGCTTCCACGCTGAAGACATGCTCAAATACGGCAGCAAAGTCGTGGGTGGCGTGACACCCGGCAAAGGCGGACAAACCCACTTGGGTTTGCCGGTCTTTAATACTGTTAAAGAAGCCGTGCAAGCCACCGGCGCTGATGCCAGCATTGTTTTTGTACCGCCCGCGTTTGCCGCCGATTCCATCATGGAAGCCGCCGATGCCGGTATCCGCTATTGTGTGTCCATCACTGATGGTATTCCCACCCAAGACATGATGACGGTCAAAAATTTCCTGCGCCGTTTCCCGATCGACCAGCGCATGATCTTGACGGGCCCCAACTGCGCGGGCACCATCAGTCCGGGCCGCTCCATGCTGGGGATTATGCCGGGGCATATCTACCTGCCGGGCCATGTTGGCATTGTCGGTCGTTCTGGCACATTAGGCTACGAAGCGGCAGACCAACTGAAACGTTTGGGTATTGGCGTATCCACCTCAGTCGGCATTGGTGGCGACCCAATTAACGGCAGTTCGCACCGCGATGTGCTGGAACAATTTGCACAAGACCCTGAAACTCATGTAGTGCTGATGATCGGCGAGATTGGCGGGCCACAAGAAGTAGAGGCCGGTTTGTTTGCCAAAGAAAATAGGGGTAAACCGGTGGTGGCTTATATCGCCGGACTGACCGCCCCTGAAGGCCGCCGCATGGGCCATGCCGGTGCAATCATTTCTTCGGCAGGTGAAAGTGCGGCGGAAAAAGTGGCGATGTTAAAAGACTTGGGCGTGACCATTTGCCCGACCCCTGCCGCGATGGGGGCGACTGTTGCCCAAGTTTTGGCAAAATTGTAGGAACAACGGGGCAAGTCTGACATAACAGCCTTGCCTGAGTCATCAGGTAGGGGCTCATGCACATGCTGGCGTCCCTACCGAGGCTTGACGCGAACCAATACGTTCCCTGAGCGAAGCCTGAGGGGGGGGGGGGCAAAATCCATTGCCACGCTTGTTTATAGGCTAATTTTTTAAGCCTTCCCAAGGCGTATACAAACCCGTGACATCAACCCCAAACATATCCAATACCCTGCCGACGGTCTCATTGACCATAGCCATCATGGAATCGGACTTGCTGTAAAAAGCAGGCATGGGCGGAAACATGATACCGCCCATTTCGGTGACGCTGGCCATATTGCGGATATGCACTAAATTCAGGGGCGTTTCACGCGGCATCACCACCAAGCGTCGCCGCTCTTTAAGCACCACATCGGCGGCACGGGAAATAAGGTTGTCACCAAAGCCATGCGCCACTGCCGCGAGTGTTTTCATGGAACAGGGCGCAATGATCATGCCTTCGGTCTTGAAGCCGCCACTGGAAATGCTGGCGGCTATGTCGTTAATGCCGTGGCTGACATCGGCAAGCGCGTATAAGTCGGCGCGATCCATATCCAGCTCGTGCTTAAGGTTGACCCGACCGGCAGAGGAGAGAATGACATGGCTTTCCCATTGTTCCTGCGCTTGCAGGACTTGTAACATCCGCACAGCATAAATGGCACCTGTCGCACCTGTTATGCCAATAATTAGGCGTTTTTTTGCATTCATTAAGGTTAATTGGTTATTTTTGCTTATTTTTTTGGTCAACCGCTAGAAAAACGTCTTAATCACAATCGACATAACGCCAGCAATCAAGACACCCATCATCCATTTTATTGAAGTGACATCGGTTTTAAGCACCGCCAAATCGGTTTTTAGCGGTGATAAAGCCAATTCAATATCCGTTTTTGTCACCAAACTATCTTGTGATTCAACAATAGCACGAACAAAAGCATCGGCATGTTCTTGCGATACACCCACAGCCCTAAGTTTTATCACGGCTTCTTGAGTGTCAAAAGTGATCGTGGTCATGGCATCGGCTCCTAGGTAGTGATTGTCAGCCTAGCAACATTGTGGCATCTTTATTAAACAGGTCAAGCCTATATCTGTAGCCTACCAACATCCGCTTTCTGCAAACGCGTCAGTTGCCGCCACTAAGGCATCTATCATTTCCGGGTGTTGGGCAATATGTCCGGCATTGGGCAACACAACCAAACTAGCCTGCGGTAAGGCTTGGTGCAGCTTAATCCCCGCTTCCAAGGGGCAAAGGAAATCTTGGCGACCGTGGATAATGCGCGTGGGGATGGTCTGCAATAAGCCACAATTGTCCAGTATCTGGTTTTCGCTGATAAAATAACGATGTTTGGCGTAATGCAATTCCATACGGATTTGCTTAAAGGTTTGTCCGGTGATCGCCAACTCTTTAGCTTGGTAGGCATTGCCTAAGGCGGTCAAAGCCCCCCAAGTCAGCCAGGGCTGGGCGACACGGGCTTGTAGTTCCAAATCATCCCCCCAAAACACGGCACACAGGCTGACTAATATATCTTCGGTGTGCGGGTCGGGCAAACTGTCCAGCAGTTGTTGCCATTGTTCGGCAAAAATGCGGTTGGCCCCGTCTTTGGCATACCAATCCAAGTCTTTTTGTCGCGCCAAAAAAACCGCCCGTATCACCAAGCCGGACACCCGTTCAGTATGTTGCTGGGCGTACAGCAAGGCCAAAGCCCCCCCCCCACGACCCGCCAAAAACCAGCCATTGGTCTATGCCCAAGTGTTGGCGGATGCTTTCCATATCCGCCAGTAAATGTTGCGTGGTGTTGCCGTCCAATTCGCCAAACGGTATGGATAGCCCGCACGCTCTTTGGTCGAACAAGATAATATGGTATTGGGCGGGATTAAAAAAGCGCCGATGGTCGGGTTTGGTGCCTGAACAAGGGCCGCCATGCAAAAAAATAACCGGAATACCCGCTGCATTGCCGCTTTGTTCAACGTAAACCCGATGCGGGCTGCCGGTTTCCAAGAAAAAGCTTTGGAACGGTTGGATTTCGGGGTAAAGCGTTTTCATCGTCAAGATTAACCCATTGTGTTAAGTAGGGTTGCACAACCGCTAATCAAAACGGCCGGGCTAACCATTGTTTAAGACGCTCAGCGGCTTGCTTGGCAATTTTGGCAAAGGCATCGGCTGCCCCGGCGGCATCGGCTGTTTGGCTGGTTTGCGTCAGGTCAAATTCACGACTGACCGAAGCGGGGGTTTGCACGTCACCGTATTCGGCAATAAAACGCAGCACGACTTGGGCATGACCAGGGCTTAAAAATTGTTGTTCAAAATCCACCAGCCTAATAGTCAGGGGCCGGGTCAATTGCAACCCGGCCGCCTGTAAATAATGTTGCAGCAAATCGGCCGGTGGGGCAATCCAACTGTCTAGCTGGTATGCCCTAACGGTGGTTGGCGAGTGGTACAACAAGCGGTAACGCATGATGCTATCCAGATACCAAGGCGGGGCTTGTACACGAATCAGCGGCTTTGGCGGGCTGTTTGGATTGACAGCAACGGCTAACGGCACACCCAAATCATGCAATGCGGGCGGGCTATGTTCCACTGCGCAGCCAGACACCAATGCAGCCAAGACCAATAACACCAATAATGCTCTCACAGTTCGGTTCATTGCGCTTCCTGATAACCTGGTTCGCCGGGCCCGGGCAAGCTTCGGGGCGGGCCTAACAACAACGCTTGTGGATTGGCCTCCAATTGCGCAGCGGTTTTTTGCACTTGGCGGCTGGTCAATGCCAACTCGGACAACAGCGCGTTAAGTTTAGGCAAGGTAGTTTGCACCACCACATCACTGACCGATTTGCTGGTGTCAATTAATCCGCCAGTTTTGTTGCCCAATGCTTTAATCTGCTGGCTTAAAGATTGCAGTTCCAACGTCAATTGGTTGATGTGCTGCAAACTTTTTTGGGTATCTTCGGTCAATGCAGGCACACCCGCCAAAGCCCTGTCCACGGAGACTTCCAACTGCCCCAATTTACTGCTGAGATGCTTTAAATTAACCAAAATATCGCCTACATTTTTTTCGTTCTCAACACTTAAGAAGCTTTCTGTGCGCTTCATTAAGTGATCGGCTTTTATTAGCAATTGTTCACTGGAATCCAACAATTTATCGGTCAAGGACGGTCTTAGCGGAATCCGGTAAAGTGGATTGTCGCCCGGCGGCAACACCGTTGGCACCAAGCCATCATCTTGCAATTGGATTTGCGTCAGCCCCGTCACGCCTTTTAGCTGTAAGACAGCGTACACGCCTTGGGTCAATACAATGTGTTTGTCCACCTTGACAGACACTAAGATAATGCCAGAATTATTGGGGTCAAACTGGATATTGACCACCTTGCCCACTTGAATGCCACGAAAAAACACGGTGGATTCTGGACTCAGCCCAGTCACTGAGGCGCGGGTCGATATCACATAAAGCGTGCGTTCTTTATTCAATGAACCCATCCAATAGACAATAGCCAAGGTTGCTGCCAACAGCACAACCAAAAACACTCCAGCCATTAATGCATGATTATTTCTGCCCATATCCCGCCCCTTAATTGCAAAACACCCGATTGGCGCGCCGGTTATGGAAAAATTGCCCTATAAATGGGTGCGGAAAAGCCAGCACCTTCGGCAAGTCCGCCTTGACAATCAGCTGATGGTCGGCCAAAACAGCCACTTCGGTACATAAGTCCCGCAAAATATCCAAATCGTGGGTCACCATCACAACAGTAAAAGCCAATTCCCCATGCAGCTCAGACAGCAAACTGACAAACTCCTCACTGGCAATAGGATCAAGTCCAGAAGTGGGTTCATCCAGCAATAACAAACTCGGTTCTAGTATTAACGCCCGCGCCAATGCCACCCGCTTGACCATGCCGCCCGACAAGGCGGCGGGCATTAACCCCGCATCGCTGGCGGACAGCCCGACCCGTTGTAACTTCATCATCACCAAGTGCTGAAGCAGACCACTGTCGGCAATCCCCAATTCGCGCAACGGGAAGGCGATATTTTCAAACACGCTCAAGGCGCTGAACAATGCACCTTTTTGAAATAACACACCGCTTAGCCGTGATATTTGTAGATCAAGTTGGTCGGCCTGTTTAGGCAATGCTTTGCCCATGACAAAAATATCACCTTGAATGGGCATCTGAAGACCAATGATTTCACGCAACAAGGTAGTTTTGCCGCAACCGGAAGCCCCCACCAGCCCTAATATTTGGCCTTGTTGCAGGCAAAAGCTGATGTTTTGATGGATAAGCTTGTCGCCAAACCGTGTCCAGACCTGCTCGAAACGCACGGCATCGGATAGCGGCACAGCCACTGTCACTGCGGCACCCCCACATTCATCAGCAAAATGGCGAACACAGCATCAATAATGATCACTGCGGTGATCGAAGCAACCACCGAGTTGGTGGTTTCTATGCCCAAACTTTCTGTATTGGGTTTGATGCGGAAGCCAAAATGACAGGCCAGCAGGGCAATTGCCAAGCCAAACACGGCACTTTTTGCCAACCCTATAAATACATTGACTAACGGCACCACTTCCGGCAATTTCATAAAAAACTGCCCCATGCCAATATCCAAGGTGAGCAATGCAGAAACCATCCCGCCCAGCAAAGCGGCGGCATTAGTCCATTCATTAAGCAGTGGCATGACCACCGACAACGCCACTATTTTAGGCAATACCAGGCGCATGGAATGGGCAATGCCCATAGCCGACAGCGCGTCCAATTCTTCCGTGACGCGCATAATGCCGATTTGTGCCGTCATCGCCGAACCTGAGCGCCCCGCCACCAAAATTGCCGCCAACAACGGCCCTAATTCGCGGATGATGCTCATGCCCAAGATATTGATGATAAAAACTTCTGCACCAAACATTTTCAGTTGCAAGGCGGACAGATAACTGAGCACGATGCCAATCAAAAAACCGACCAAGGCGGTAATACCTAACGCACGGACACCGGCATCGTAAATAATGATGGATATTTCGGCCCAAGGGATGGCTTTGGGATGGGACAGCAAGTAAGCGGCATCTAACAGCAACTGTCCTTGCATTATCAGCAGGCTAACTAAATGGTCGGCAACGCTGCCGACATTATCTGTTATGCCCTGCCATACAGTGTCCCATAGTTTGGTTTTCGGTGGCGGGTTTGGCAATACTTGGTCTTGCCAGCGTTGCAACAAAAGCCGATGCTCGGGCTTTATCTGCATCTCGGCAGGCCATTGCCCGCCCCATGCCTGCCAAATAATCAGTGCGGCGGCACTGTCTAAAACCGTTACCGCACTCAAATCCCAGTGAGTCGCGGCATTTTCTGCATACCGTTTTAACTGGGCCTGAAGCTTAGGTGTTGCGCTCAACCCACACACATGCCAGCTGCCTGAAAGCTTGGCAAAAAATGGACCATCCGCCTGTTGCACGGTTTCCAGTTGTGGTGCTGCTTGAAAATCCGTTGCATTATCGGCCATCTACGCACATATTGATGATCTTGTCTAAAGCTATTATTTTATAATCCTTTTATGGCTTATTTGTCAGATGATGCCGTAAATCGGACAATTGTAGGGTGGTTTTGCGACAGCAAACCACCTTTTTGCCGATACGCCCCATTAAAAACGCAATAACCCACACCCGTATTGGCTTCGTTGTGGTGGATTGCCTAGCAGCGAATCCACCCTACAATTGAACCCTTTTACGGGTTTATGTTTTTTTCATCGGATGTTACGCAACGGCAAGCTATGCAGGGCTTCGACTTTGCTCAGACAACGTGCTGCGTAACATGCGTTATCCGGTTTTGCTTCCATAAAGAAGGGAAGACAGCTTGGTATTGGTTAGTCCCTAAAATTTTCATACTGCAGCGGCATTTCCAAACTTTCCGCCCTGAGCATTTTTATAGTTTCTTGCAGATCGTCGCGGTTTTTGCCAGTCACCCGTATTTTGTCACCATTGATAGCAGCTTGCACCTTAAGCTTTTTATCTTTGATCAATTTGACAATTTTTTTGGCCAATACGGTGTCAATGCCTTGCTTTAAGGTGACTTCCTGACGCATCAATTTGCCGCTGCCCTTGGCATCGCCCACTTCCAGACAACTGATGTCTATGCCACGTCGGCTCAGCTTGGCGCAAACAATGCTGAATATCTGCTGCAATTGAAAAACAGATTCAGAAACCATCAACAGTTTGTCGTCGGTCAATTCAATGCTTGACTCAGTGCCTTTAAAATCAAAACGGGTGGTGATTTCTTTATTGACCTGGTCAATGGCGTTGTGCGCCTCGTGCATGTCAAATTCGGAAACAATATCAAAAGAAGGCATGGTGATTATAAAATGTTAAATATATCAATGGACAAGCTTTATATTTATGGCGTTGTCCGCGCTAAAAGACAATAAAGGCATAATACAAAACAATAAATGCAGCTATGCCGATAATTTTTGTTTTTTCAATGGCATTCAAATTTTGCCAATACATGATAGTACGCAACCTGCGCCTTTCCAAGCTTGCCAACAATCTTGTCTTTAAACCCAGCAACCATCGCGGGATACGTTTGGCTAAGCGATATAGCAGATACAAAACAGGCGAAATGATGATATAAAAAACGATGATCTGGGTATTATGCACATCCGTTTCAAACATGCCTTCCACTACGTTGTCGAGGCTAGACTCTATCCCCTCAAACGCTATATCAAGCCCTTCAAATATTAAATGGGCAAGCTCGGTCAGCAACTCCCAAACCAGATGTAATATTTCGGAAATAATCTCAATGACCACCTCAGGTAAAAATACGATCACCAAAGCCGCCAATATCTGCAAGCCTTTAGTTATTTTTGGATAATATTCAGAAATCATGAGGGTTGGTTCCAAGAAGTTTTGATGCTGTTGGTGTTGACCTACGCTATAACGCCTTTATATAACAAATAAGTGGGATAAACGGGCCACTAACCCACCCAAACCCTGGCATTTCTGAAGATCCGCATCCATGCGCCATAGTCCTGCCACTCTTTGGGATGCCAAGAATTCTGCACAGCCCTAAAGCAACGTTCAGGATGTGGCATCATGATGGTAAAGCGTCCGTCCACCGTGGTCAATCCCGTGATACCGGCAGGCGAACCGTTGGGGTTGGCCGGAAAATCACTGGTTATGCGCCCATAGTTATCGACATAACAAAGCGCGACACTGTGGTTGGCAAAAGCCCAGGCAGGATAATCAGAAAATTCTGCGCGCCCTTCACCGTGGGCAATGGCAACCGGCATTCTGGAGCCTACCATATCGGTAAAAAACAATGACGGTGATGCTTGCACTTCCACCATCGCCACCCGCGCTTCAAACTGTTCTGACTTATTACGCATAAAACGCGGCCAATGGTCGCTACCCGGAATTAGTTCCTTTAGCCCGGACATCATTTGACAACCATTGCACACACCTAAACCGAAGGTGTCGGGGCGTTGGAAAAAGGCGGCAAACTCATCGCGGGCGCGGGCGTTGAACAAGATGGATTTTGCCCAGCCGCCACCAGCACCCAATACGTCACCGTAAGAAAATCCGCCACAGGCGGCAAGGCCGGTAAAATTTTGCAGGCTTACGCGACCGTGAATAATGTCACTGATATGCACATCGACACTGGTAAATCCGGCCCGGTCAAAGGCTGCGGCCATTTCCACATGACCATTAATGCCTTGCTCGCGCAAAATGGCCACCCTAGGGCGGTTACTGGCAATAAATGGCGCGCTAATGTCTTCGTTGACATCAAACGTCAGTAGCGCATGTAGGCCCGGGTCGGTGTCATCGGCAATACGCTCGTATTGCTCCAATGCACATTCGGGATTATCACGCAAGGCTTGCATCCGGTAACTGACTGCCGACCAGTGGCTTTGTAAATCACGGCGGCTCGCCGTGTAAATGGTTTCGCCATTGTGCAGCACGGCCAGCTGGTTGGATTTGTTGACGTGGCCTATTTTATAAAGGCAATCAACCAAGCCTGCCTGTTTGAAATGGTTAATGACCGCTTCGCTGTCACTGGCACGGACTTGTAACACGACACCCAATTCTTCAGCAAACAGGGCGGGCAAACAATCATCACCCAAGGCATTAATATTGAGAGTAATGCCTAAACGGCCTGCAAACAGCATTTCGGCAACAGTCGCCAGCAAGCCACCATCGGAACGGTCGTGGTAAGCCAAAATTTTGCCTTGGCTATTGAGCAATTGCACACTGTCAAAAAAGCCTTTTAGCCGCTCGGGATAGTCCACATCGGGGCAGTCATTGCCCAGTTGATTATAAACCTGAGCCAGCACCGAACCACCCAAGCGGTTTTTGCCCGCACCTAAATCAACCAAGATCAGTTCGCTGCCGTCAATGTCCTGCAATTGCGGGGTCAGCGTTTTGCCAATATCCAGCACGGGAGCAAAAGCGGTGGCAATCAGCGACATGGGCGCAGTCATGGTTTTTTCACCATCCGCCTCTGCCCAAACGGTTTTCATCGACAAAGAATCTTTACCGACCGGTATGGCAATGCCCAATGCGGGACACAGCGCCAGACCCACGGCTTTAACGGCATCGTATAAACCGGCATCTTCACCGGCACTACCTGCCGCCGCCATCCAATTGGCTGACAATTTGATTTGTGCCAAGGCATCAATACGGGCTGCGGCAATATTGGTGATGGCCTCGCCTATCGCCAAGCGGGCCGAGGCAGCGGCATTAATCAGCGCCACTGGAGTACGCTCGCCCATAGCCATCGCTTCACCGGTGTGCGCGTAAAAACCGGCAGCCGTGACCGCCACATCGGCAACCGGAATTTGCCACGGGCCAACCATTTGATCGCGCGCCACCAGGCCGGTGACAGAACGGTCGCCAATATGGATCAAAAAGCTTTTGTCGGCCACCGCCGGAAAAGACAACACGCGCCGCACCGCTTCGTCAAGTTCGACACCGGACAAGTCCAAGGCATTCAGCACCGGACGGACATGCTCGGCTTGGCGGTGCATTTTGGGCGGTTTGCCAAACAGCACCGATATAGGCAAATTGACCGGCGTGTCACCTAGCAGGCTATCTTCCAAAAGCAACTGCTCTGCTTCGGTGACTTCGCCAATAACTGAATAGAGGCAATGCTCACGTTCGCAAAATGCGCTAAACAGCGGCAAAGCGTCCGGCTTAATGGCGATGACATAACGCTCTTGTGCCTCATTGCACCAAATTTGCATGGGCGACATGCCCCAATCGGCATTTTGTACTTGGCGCAATTGAAAATGCCCACCCCGCCCGCAATCGTGGATGATTTCAGGCACGGCATTGGACAAACCACCCGCACCAATATCGTGGATGGAAATGATCGGGCTCTCTTCAGCCAAGGCGTTGCAGTGGTTGATGACTTCTTGGCAGCGGCGTTGCATTTCTGGATTTTCGCGCTGCACGGAGGCAAAATCGAGTGCTTCGCTACCTGCACCGGACGCTTGTGACGATGCCGCACCGCCGCCCAAGCCGATCAACATGGCGGGGCCGCCCAAAATGATAATCAAAGCACCCGGCGGAATCGGCTGCTTATTAACCAGCATGGGGCGGATATTGCCCATGCCGCCAGCAATCATAATCGGTTTATGGTAGCCCTTAAAGGCATTGTCCGAACCGGCAAGGGGCTGTTCAAAGCTACGGAAATAACCAGCAAGGTTAGGCCGACCGAATTCGTTATTGAAGGCTGCCCCGCCCAGCGGGCCTTCCAACATAATGTCCAAAGCACTGGCTATACGTTCAGGCTTGCCATTATCCTGCTCCCACGCTTGCGGGTAGCCAGGAATTTTTAAATGTGACACCGAAAAACCAGTCAAACCGGCTTTTGTAGACGAACCCCGACCGGTGGCCCCTTCATCACGGATTTCCCCACCTGAGCCGGTCGCCGCTCCGGCATGGGGGGAAATGGCAGTGGGATGGTTGTGGGTTTCCACCTTCATCAAAATATGCGCGGCTTCTTGGCTGTAGCTGTATTCGCCATTATGCGGGTTGCGGATCAGCACCTCGGCTTGGGAACCGCTGATGACCGAAGCGTTATCATGATAGGCCGAAAGGATGCCGCCAGGACTATGTGCAGTGCTGTTACGGATCATGGCAAACAAGGATTGACCTTGCGGGGTGCCATCAATCGTCCAGTCGGCATTGAAAATTTTATGGCGGCAATGTTCGGAATTGGCCTGAGCGAACATCATCAGCTCGACATCGGTTGGGTTTCTGCCCAATTGCTGGAAACTGTCCGCCAAGTAGTCTATTTCATCAGCCGATAAGGCCATGCCCAATTCGCTATTGGCATTCACCAAGGCTTCACGGCCTTGCTCGATAAGGGGGATGGTATTCAGGCGTTTAGGCAAGTGCGCGGCAAACAGTTCTGGCTGGCTATCGCCCGGCAACAGGGTTTGCGTCATGCGGTCATACAGAAGGGCTAGTGCCGCAGCGGGCAGCTCGTCGGCGGCAGCGAGGGTGTAGCGGATACCACGCTCGATGCGCCTGACTGAAGCCAAGCCGCAGCGTTGGGCAATATCGGTGGCTTTGCTTGACCACGGGGAAATGGTGCCGGGACGCGGGACCACCAGTAACGATTGCCCTTCTAAGGGTGTGGCGTTATGCACCGCCCCGTAGGCTAACAAGCTTTCTAAAATGGCATGTTCGCCATCCGTCAAAGCCGTTTCGACATCGATAAAATGTTCAAACCGTCCATCAATGGCCTTTATGCCAGGGGCAATGGCTTGTAGCCTTAACAATAAGTTATTGATGCGGAAATCGGAAAGGGCAGAGCTGCCGGACATTGTTAGCATGGGGGTTTCGCGTCAATTAATAGCGGAATGGGCTTCCCTCTGGCGGGGAATGTTATTTTTAGGCTTATAACCGTATCCGGCAACAGGGCTTGCATTTGACAAAAGCCGATTAAATGGCATTCTGTAATAACTTTAATAAACTTAGGCTGCTGTCATCCGCAACTGGCTGTTGTTGTTCATTGTAAACGGCCACATCGGTCTGTTGACCGTGCGGGCTAAACTTAAGTGTATACTGCTTGTCGGTGCTGGGCATACCACTGAGAATATACAGTGTTTCATCCCATAAGCTGCGGTTTGCGGCACTGTCGGCAGGATTTTCGTAACGAAGCGTGACCTGTTGCGCGGCGCCATTTCGATCGATCACTTCGACTGATTGTCGGCTTAGCGCCTTATTGACCGCCCGCCAAACGGTGTCAAAATCGGCCTCGACCCGCAACAGCTGCACATTGCCATCCTTAAGCACAGTGTTGGCTATGGGGATATGCTTAGTTACAGCATGTTTTTCCGAGCCGTTATTGGCTGCCGCTTTGGCTACATCTGTATTGCCTGCTGGTGCATTGCCGCTTGAGTTTTTTTCATCAGTGGCGGCTGGCTGAGCGGTCGAGGTCGGCACTATTTTTTCTGGCAATGCGGCGGATTCCGGCACAACAGACGCTTGCACAGGCGAGCTATCAGCTAGGTCGGTCGGCGCAAAACTAGGCGCACCGCCTTTTGCCAAGTCTTTGGGATACACCAAAGGGGCAATTTCGGAAGTATATTGATAATCTTTTTCTTTATCCGGAAAAAGACCCTTTATAAAGCCGCAGGCAGAAAGTGCTAGGGGAAGCACAACCGCTGCCAACCAAAAAATTGCTTTAGTTTTCATATTGGATCAAATAATACCGGCTTGGTGCATGGCGGTGCGTACCACGTCTTCGCAGTCTTGGCTCAACCAAGTCAATGGCAGACGGATACCCTTGCCCATCAATGCCATTTCTGCCACCGCCCATTTGACAGGGATAGGGTTAGATTGCACAAACAACATCTTATGCAGGCCAGCCAGTTGTGCATCTATTGCCAAAGCCGTATCGGCATCGCCTTGGATGGCAGCCATAATCATGTCATGCACCTGCTTAGGCGCAACGTTACCTGTGACTGTTATGCTGCCATTGCCGCCCAACAAGCAGAATTCCCGGCTGCTGGCATCATCGCCGGAATAAATGGCAAAGTCGGCACCAGTCAAGGCGCGGATAGCCTGATAACGGGACAAATCACCGGTGGCTTCTTTGACACCGACAATATTGTCAACCTGGGCTAGCCGACCGATAGTTTCGGGCAACATATCACACGCGGTACGACCCGGCACGTTGTATAGAATTTGTGGAATAGCAACTGCTTCGGCAATGGCCTTATAATGCAGGTACAGCCCTTCCTGAGTGGGTTTGTTATAGTAAGGGGTGACAATCAGGCAGGCATCCGCTTTGGCATCACGGGCGCGGCGGGTCAGGTTGATGGCTTCGGCGGTTGAATTGGCACCGGTACCCGCGATCACCGGAATACGGCCAGCGGCAAACTCAACCACCCATTGGATGACTTGGCAATGTTCGTGTTCATCCAGGGTTGCCGATTCGCCCGTTGTGCCCACCGCAACCAAGGCATCAGTGCCTTCGGCAACATGAAATTCAACCAGCTTTTGCAAGCTTTGCCTATCAACAGCACCGCTGGCATCCATTGGTGTCACTAACGCTACGATACTACCTTGAATCATGAAATCTCTCGAACGGCCCATTACAGTTACAGTTGCTATTATAACAAGCAAACCCTAAAACCTAGCTACACAACCTATTATACTACCGCAAAGGGCTATCTGTTTGTAAGAAGAGTGACCAAGATAAAACCGTTCGTTCCCTGAGCGAAGCCGAAGGAAACAGCAACTAAGCAAACCATCGGGTAGGGAATCCGACTACGCTCAGCCAACGTGCTGCGTAACATCCGTTATTTATAGGTGTGTAAACTTCCGTACATAATCATCCAAATTAAGGTTCTCCTTAACCTCATCATGCGGAACCAATACATACTTCCAAGGCTTGCCACCGTTTTTCACTAGATAATCGCCCGCATTCACACACCATTTAACCGCTGCATCGGCTTTGGCCAGTACCGTGCGATCTGCCATTTCCGCTTGTGACTTGGTTTCCACCATCTACTACTTGTTGCAAGGACTGGCCATGCCCTGGATTAAAAGGCCCTGTTACGACGGGCTGTAAAATACAGGCATTGGCAAAAGTGCCACACAGTTACGCAATTTTCAGCAAAGTCCATTTGTTTGCGTTATAATCTCATGTTAAACAAACATTTCCCCGCGCCGTTCGCGCATTCTAATCTTTCTACAGGTAAATACATGTCCAATGATGTTTCAACATTACCCTCTTTCCGTGATTTGGCACTGATCGAACCGGTGCTAAAAGCTCTGCAAGATGTCGGTTATGAAACACCTTCGCCTATCCAGGCACAAGTTATCCCATTTATGCTTGATGGCCGGGACGTTCTAGGCCAAGCACAAACCGGCACCGGAAAAACCGCAGCGTTTGCCCTGCCCATTCTATCCAAACTGGATATAAAACAAAAAGACCCACAAGCCTTGGTATTGGCACCCACCCGCGAGTTGGCCATACAAGTGGCTGAAGCTTTCCAGCATTACGCCGCCCATATCAAAGGCTTCCATGTGTTGCCTATCTACGGCGGGCAAGATTACAGCACCCAATTACGGCAATTGAAGCGCGGTGCCCATGTGGTGGTCGGCACACCGGGCCGGGTCATGGACCACATGCGTAAAGGCACATTAAACCTCGATGGCCTGAGCATTTTAGTGTTGGATGAAGCCGACGAGATGCTGCGTATGGGCTTTATTGACGATGTAGAATGGATTCTGGAGCAAACACCTGAAGATATTCAGATTGCTTTGTTCTCTGCCACCATGCCTTCGGTGATCCGTAAAATCGCCAACGAATATCTGAACGAACCTGAACAAGTCACCATTAAGGTCACTACGGCAACGGCGGAAAATATCCGCCAACGTTTCTGGGTGGTGAGCGGTGTCCATAAGCTTGACGCACTGACCCGCATCCTTGAAGTGGAAACCTTCGATGGCATGATCATCTTCGTTAGAACTAAAACCGCAACCGTGGAATTGGCAGAAAAACTAGAAGCGCGTGGTTATTCCGCCGCCGCCATTAATGGTGATATGTCGCAAGCACTTAGGGAAAGGGCGATTGCCAACCTGAAAAGCGGCAAACTGGATATTTTGATTGCCACCGATGTGGCGGCCCGCGGCCTTGACGTTGACCGTATCACTCATGTTGTCAACTATGACATCCCTTACGACACAGAATCTTATGTCCACCGTATTGGCCGTACCGGTCGTGCCGGACGTACCGGCGATGCGATTTTGTTCATCGCGCCACGCGAAAGGAAGTTATTGGGCAATATTGAAAAAGCCACCAAGAAAAAAATTGAAGAAATGGGCTTGCCTTCTACGGAAGTCATCAACAATAAACGTATCGCACGCTTTAAGCAAAGCATCACCGACACGCTGGCAGCTGAAGAGTTAAGTTTTTTCAGCCAATTGCTTGAACAATATCAACAGGAACATAATGTTTCTGCATTAGAAATTGCCTCCGCCTTAGCAAAATTGGTGCAAGGCGACACGCCGTTGTTGATGCAACCGCCTAAGAAAACCAAAGAAGTTAGGGAAGAGCGTCCTGAAAGATTCGCAAGGGAAGACCGCGCACCTAGAGATAGGGGCGATAGGGGCGACCGTGGGGATAGAGGCGAAAGAGGCCGCAGTAGCACTGGCGGCAAACGCTTTGGCAGCCCCGATATTGAGATGGAGCTGTTCCGTATTGAAGTGGGCCATAGCCACGGCGTTAAACCCGGTAACATTGTCGGCGCAATAGCCAACGAAACCGGCATTAACGGCGACCATATCGCCCGTATTAAAATTGAAGACGATTACAGTACGGTAGAATTGCCCGCCGGTATGCCCAAGGAACTGTTGCAAGAGCTACGCAAAGTGCGCGTAGTGGGGCACGCGCTTAACATCTCCAAATGGGAAGGCGGAAGCGACGATGCCAGACCCGAAAAAAGCAAAAAACGCCTTTCTTTAGCACCTAGACGGGCTAAGCCAAGAGAAGAGTAAGCGATATGGCTGGTGGATTGGCTAGCGGCGAATCCACCTTCGCGAGCTGCTGCTATGTAAGAGGCGGTAGGGGTTGCCGGAATCTAGTTTGCACGGATGTAACGAGGTTTAGACCAGTTTCAACACAACCACTACCCCTAAAACCCAACCCCCCATATTTTTAGCAAATCCAGCCTAAATCCTGCCAACAAACCATCGGCTTGCAAAAACTCTGGCTTATTCAAAACA
>CAIYOW010000139.1 GCA_903927955.1 uncultured Methylococcaceae bacterium
AAATTAAATTTATTTTTCTTGGTTTTGCAGGGGACTTTTGTGCAGACATAAAATACCACAGTGATGATATGTGATTATTTGCTGGCTTTTCAAGTGGTAGGGTAAAAAACATCGGTGCGGCGGGACATTAATGAGAAATTGGTGTGACTACGAGGTTATTAACGGGCAGCCAACAACAGCATAAGCAGTGCTAAGCTTTGGCGCGGGTGATTTTTAGCACAATGGACAAATCTTTTAGGCGACGCATAATCTTCGCGAGATGGACACGGTTTTTCACAGTCAGGGTAATCAGGTCAACACTCACCCGATCGTCCTGATCGACCACCGTGACATTTTCAATATTGGCATCCTGTTCGGAAATAGTCGAGGCAATGGTTGCCAGCGAACCACGTTGGTTGAGTATTTCGATACGCAAATCGACCGCGAAGTCGCCGGTCACATTAGGACACCATTCCACATCCAGCCAGCTGGCGTGTTTTTTTCTGATCACCGAACGGTTTCTGCATTCGTGGTCATGCACCACAATGCCCTTGCCGGGATTAAAAAAGCCAATGATAGAATCGCCTGGGATGGGGCGGCAACATTTCGCCAAGGTGATCACCATGCCTTCAGTGCCTTTGATGATCAGTGGCGTTTTTTGGGTTTGGTTCACATCATCAAGTTTGATATGGGCGTTAATATCATCTTGGGTCAGATATTTGGCGATTAAAAACGGCATCTTGTTGCCCAAGCCAATGTCTTCAAGCAGATCGTCAAGGTTTTTGAGGGACAAAATTTTAAGCAAGGCTTGAATACGGGTTTGCCCGATACCGTCCAATTGCAAGTGCATGGCTTGCAGCTCCTTATCCAGTAAGCGCGTGCCTAGGATAATGGCTTCTTGTTGTTTGAAATGCTTAAGATAATTGCGGATACTGGAGCGGGCTTTGGCGGTGGTGACATAATTGAGCCAGAGCGGGTTGGGGCGCGCCCACTGGGTGGTGATCACCTCAATGGTCACACCGTTTTCAAGCTTGGTTTGCAACGGAACCAGCTGCTTGTCAATACGGGCGGACACACAAGCATTGCCCACATCCGTATGCACTGCGTAAGCAAAATCGACCACCGTTGCCCCGCGTGGCATTTTGATGATTTTGCCCTTAGGGGTGAACACAAACACCTCCTGAGGGAACAGGTCGATTTTTAAGTTTTCGATAAACTCCAACGAATCGCCCGCCGATTGCTGGATTTCCAGCAAATCCCGCAACCATTCGTTGGCGCGCGCCTGGAATTTTGACGATTTGTCATCATCGGATTTGTAAAGCCAATGCGCGGCTATGCCAGACTCCGCCATCCGGTGCATATCGTGTGTGCGGATTTGCACCTCTATCGGCGTACCATAAGGGCCAATGACGATAGTGTGCAGCGATTGGTAGCCGTTAGCTTTAGGTAGCGCGATATAGTCCTTAAAACGACCAGGAATGGGTTTGTATAAATTATGGATGATGCCTAAAATCCGGTAACAATTGTCGATGCTGTTACTGAAAATACGGAAGGCATAGACATCAAACACTTCCGATAAAGAGACTTTTTTGTGCAGCATTTTTTGGTAAATGCTATACAAGTTTTTTTCTCGCCCTGACACCTCACAATCCAGTTCGGCTTGTGTCAAACGGCTTTTGATGGAAGCCTCAATGGTGCTGACAATTTTGCTGCGGTTACCACGCGCTTTTTTGACAGCATTCTGCAAAACCTTATAACGATACGGGTACATCGCTTCAAAACTTAAGGTTTCTAGCTTGTGGCGGATATTGCTCATGCCGAGCCGGTTGGCAATAGGGGCGTAAATATCCAGGGTTTCGCGGGCGATGCGGCGCTTTTTCGGCGGCGGCATTATGCCTAGGGTTTGCATGTTATGCAGACGGTCAGCCAGTTTGACCATAATCACCCGCAAGTCTTTGCCCATCGCCAAAAACATTTTGCGGACATTTTCAGCTTGTGCCTCGGCTTGTGATTGCGTGCCAATTTTGCTTAATTTGGTGACACCATCCACTAAGTCAGCCACCTCTTTGCTAAAAGCGATGGTCAAGTCTTTTTTGCTGACAGGGGTGTCTTCTATGACATCATGCAGGATGGCCGCCATAATGCCGTTAGCATCCATACGCATTTCTGCCAGGCTGATGGCAACCGAAACGGGATGGCAGATGTATGGCTCGCCGGTTTTACGGAACTGCCCCGCGTGGGCTGTGGCACCAAATTGGTAGGCGCGTACACAATCATGGACTTGGCTAGGATCCAAATAGGTGGACAAAACGTCGCACAACTGCCGGACCAGCAGGTCTTGATACCTGTCAAGGGGTTCGGCAACTGGCGCTGACATGGCGGCGAGTGGCTAGAACAAGGGTTGGGGCGGCGTACTGTAGTCAGTGGGTTCGCCGACGCGGTGCAGCAGATGAATGTTGGCCTCGGTGACATGGCCAGCCGCTATCTCGCGTAATGCCAACACCGTGTCCTTATCTTTACCTCGCGGCACAAATTCAGTGGCGCCGTGGCTAAGCTGGCGTGCCCGCGTACCCGCCAAAATCACCAGCTTAAAGCGGTTTTCCACATGTTCCAAACAGTCTTCGATGGTTACTCTTGCCATTGTTATACCTAAATTAAACGGGGCTATAAAACCACGTTGATTGAAAAGCTAGGGGAGGGGAACACATTATAAAGACAATGGCAAATATAAACCAGATTGTTATGGTCTTGCCGGAAAATTTTAATTGCCGTTGGTAGACATTTCATCTGCCAACGGTTTTGTTTACAGCAGATTTAAAGATTACGATGCTTAAGCGCGGGATTTCAAGATACTGACCGCAGGCAGTTCTTTACCTTCCAAAAACTCCAAGAATGCACCGCCACCGGTTGAGGTGTAAGAAATATCATCGTTGATGCCATATTTGTCAATGGCAGCCAGCGTGTCACCGCCCCCGGCAATTGAGAAGGCGGGGCTTTGGGCGATAGCCCGTGACAAAGTTTCAGTGCCGCCGCCAAACTGGTCAATTTCAAATACGCCCACCGGCCCATTCCAAACAATAGTGCCGGCCGATTTAAGTATCTCGGCGTAATGCTGGGCAGTGTCCGGGCCAATGTCCAAAATCAGGTCGTCATCCGCAACCTCGGCAACTTGTTTCACGGTGGCTTCGGCAGTTTCCGAAAATTCTTTGGCGCATACCACATCGGTAGGGATGGGGATAGCCGCACCAGCCGCTTTAGCGGCGGCGATCAAACGCAATGCTTCGGGTATCAAATCAGGCTCATAAAGTGATTTGCCCACTGGAAAGCCCGCCGCTGCAATAAACGTATTGGCAATCCCACCGCCGACAATCAATTGGTCAACTTTTTCTGACAAAGATTCCAGTACGGTCAATTTGGTGGACACTTTAGAGCCACCGACAATGGCAACCAGTGGCTTAGTTGGCGTTTCCAATGCTTTACCTAGAGCATCCAATTCACTGGCCAATAACGGTCCTGCGCAAGCAATAGGCGCAAATTTGGCGACGCTGTGGGTAGACGCTTGGGCGCGGTGTGCCGTGCCAAAAGCATCCATGACAAATACATCGCACAAGGCCGCCATTTTTTCGCCTAAGGCATCACTGTTTTTTTCTTCGCCGACATTAAAACGCACGTTTTCGCACAGCACTACTTCGCCGGGTGCAATGGCAATGCCTTCCAGCCAATCTTTTTCCAAGCGCACCGGCTTGCCCAACAGTTCTTGCAAACGGATGGCAACCGGCTTTAATGAGGATTCTTCATCATAGTGACCTTCTTCAGGGCGGCCCAAATGTGACAACACCATAACTGCAGCACCTTTTGCCAAGGCCAGTTCAATAGTGGGCACACTAGCTTGGATGCGGATATCGCTGGTCACTTTGCCGTTTTTAATTGGCACGTTCAAGTCCTGGCGAATCAAAACCCGTTTGCCCGTTAAATCTAAATCCACCATTCTTTTAATCGACATAATCAATGCTCTCAGTTAGTTAAAAATAATAGTCAGTCTTGTTTCCATTTGATGGAGCAGCCTATGCTGGGGTTTTGCTGTGTGGAGCAGACGCTTGTTTCGGAGATGTTCCGCATGGCTAAAAATAATTCGGGTATTGTATCAGCAGGTGCATCTTCGCCGCGACAGGCATCTAAACGCCCCCGGTATTGCAACGCAAATTGGCTATTGTAACCAAAAAAATCCGGCATGCAGACCGCCCCGTAAGCCTTGGCAATGGCTTGGTCTTCATCCAGTAAATAGGGGAACGGGTAGTGGTACTGTTTGGCAATGCAGCTCATGTTATCAAAAGAATCGGCAGGGTAGCCGACCACATCATTAGGCATGATGGCCACCGAGCCGATGCCATAAGCTTGCAACGCCCGCGTGTCGCGGATAATACGCGCCCTGATAGCGGTCACATACGGGCAATGGTTGCTGATGAACATGACGAGCAGACCTTTTTCACCCATGCACTGTTGTAAAGACCAGGTGCGATCGTCCACGCCGGGCAAGTTGAAATCAGGGGCTGGTTTGCCGAATTCACAAACGGGAGGCTGCAATGCTGCCATACGGTCACCTTAAAAAAGAGTTTAGCGGGGTTAGAATCGCTGCAACACTGCGGCATTCGGCAATAAGTGCTTGCTGATGAGTTGTTGCAGACCATATTCCCCGTTACGGGTTACTTTATTAACTTGAAATCTCGTGCGCACTTTGCCGGTCAAAAGGTAAAAAAGCACATGAATTCAAAATATTGAGGCGTGACAATACGCTTTACCTTGTTAGGAATTGGAAAAAAATTATTTCATACTCACGAAATATAAAAGTCTGCTCATTTTCTAAATTTAATATAAGTAGCTTAACGAAACCAGGACAGGGATCCTCTTCCACTAGTAAGTTATTAACACGAATAATATTATTTTTATCAAGAATTGTGTTAATTTTATTGGTAACATCAATAAAGTGATCTTTTATGCCATAATAGGCTTGACATATTCTTTGACTAAGAACCATAAACCTATAGCTTCTATATAGCCGATGTAGTGCTTCTCCACATTGAAATGCACTAAAGTCAGCACTAATTTTGTCATTATAGACGCTATAACAATCACTAATGCCTGTTTTGCCAGATTTTCCTAACCAACTCTCGTAGTAATGTCTATTCGATGCTATCCCTGGCTTCCGACAGCCCGCTAAATAAGAACCCCTCACCCAGAAAAAGTTATACCACATCCACCCAGCCGCCGATGGAAATAGACCGATTTTATTAATATTTTTATTATTATCAAAAACAGATAGGGCTTTGGAATGATTCCATAAAGTCATTCGTGTTAAGTAAATATTACTATTGTGGCGTTCGATTGGAAATTTAGAATAACTTACTCCTTTGGAGTGCATGTAGAAAAAAAAATCGGTTGGGTTATCCTGTGCGAGAGTATATAGCTTATGAATACCTGGATATTCATATTGATTTTTTTCCTCAAAAAAATAATCGACTGATGTCGTTGTGACGCCATAAAGCAACCCATCAATCAATATTTTTGCTTCATTCATTGCATTGGCATCACCACTTAAACATAAATATAAATGGCTTGATTTTAGTAGGTTAGAATATATTATATCTTCAATCTGTCCTTTAACAGAACCAACCCAATTTCCTGGATTGGTTACATACATATAATATATCAAATGAGTTTGATTCATAATGCAGGTAAAATTACACAAAGATTGAGGTTAAAATTCAGTAATGACTCGGAAAATTGATTTACAACCAGCCTTACCCAGTTAGCGGTTGCTTTTTAACCTGAAATTACCGTTTTTCAGTCCAATGAAAGCCACAGCTTTTTTACTCCTTTGTACTATAACAAGCCTTAAGCAAAGCCTGCATTTTGGCAAGCCCTAACTGGCGGGCTAAAGCAATATTGCGCTCAGGGATAAGTTCCGCTTGCGGGTAATGGCTTAAGGCCGTTGCCAAGCTGTCTTCACGCAGCAAATGCAGCATGGGGTAGGGTGAACGGTTGGTAAAGTTAGCAGGGTCGTCGTCGCTTGCCCCTTCGAAACAATAATCAGGGTGGAAGCTGGCTAGTTGATAAGTGCCGTTGTAACCTTGTGCATGCAATAGCTGTTCTGCCACTGCCAAAAAGTCCAGATAATCGTCAAAATGACCTAAATTATGGCTAAAAATAATCAGCGTGGTGGCAATGGCGGGGTTGGCATCCAGTAACAAGCATTCGCTGATGAGTTGTTGCAGGCCATTTTCCCAGTCTTGCGACTGATTGATGCTGAATCGGGTGCGGTTTTGTTCTAGTTCCCGTTGCGCGAAAGGGCAGAAATTATGGCCAATGACCACCGCTTTAAGCCAAGTTTGCGTGTTGGCAATGGTGTGTTCAGTAGACTGGGGCATATTGCAAAGCACAGCGCTGATTATCCGTTGAGGTTAGCGCGTATTGTAACGGCTTGCTCGCCAAAAAGGTAAGGGTTTAATCTTTAGCGAATGCAGTGTGGCAACCGTTGCCTTAATTATAAAGGCTAAGCTTAGTGTGGGCTTATGGGTAAATTGTACAGCGCAGTATAAATAGGCTGCCTATGGCGGGACATTCGCCGCCAACACCCAATTTAAATGGGTGTTGGCGTTTATTGCAGAAGCGAAGCTTAGTGTGTACGGCGACGCTCCAACATCATCAGCAGAACGCTAGATAGTAAGCCTAAGCTGAGTGCTGCCAAGTTGGCATCAATTTCCGGTGCAGATTGGATGCCACCACCGTTAATGCCGGGACCTACGATAGGGCCAGCATTAGGGTCGCTGACGCTGACATTGGTGAGTACAATGTTCTCGTCATTGTAGTTGTAATCGGACGAGTCGCTGTAAGAGTAGGCATACAATGGCTTATTAGGGTCATGAAACTTTCCATTAGGGTCGTTAAGCGTACTAGCTTCGTCTTCAAAACCGACAAAAACACCGCTGACAGGGATTTTTACCCCTAGATCAACTGATCCCGTCCAATTGCCATTAGGGTGTTCGTTACCAATCCGACCTACCTGGCTGGGGTCGAAGGCTTGCGAGTAGACATGCTGGTTGCCATCAACGTTTTGGCTAGCGTCGGATGACATTTTATACAGCAAGCTATTCCTGTCATCGGCACTGCTGGTAAAGTTAGTGGGTTGGCCATTGCTGTCAAGTTGTTGGGCACTGACCCAATAGTTGCCCCAAGGGTGTTCGGGGGTTGGTGGGCTATCAACTCTTGCTGACCCCCATATAGCATCAACCAAGGTCAAGTGGTCGCCCGCTTTGACATTCCAGCTGACTTCCGAACCAATGCTGGTGATATTGTTGTCGAACACCCAGCTTTGCCCAGCCGTGTCTTTAGCCAGCACACCGTTGATTTCCATGCCCATCATTTCAGAATAGGCCGCATCGGTGCCAGCAAAATAACCATTGACTGTACCAGATTCGATGGCGGTAAATGAGTAACTGTTAGTATTGATGATGCCAGTATCTTGATACAAGCCAGTTGGGCCAGCCAATGCATTGGCTTGATGAGCCAACAAAAAAGTTGATACAACAAAAAGGTACGTGAACGGTTTCATGTAAAGCGGGCTCCAGAATGGGGGTGGTAGTTTTAATTGGCAGAAGTTTTTCAGCTAGAAGTTAAAACGTTTATGCCTGATTGTTCACTGCTTAAAACCAAGTGTATTGATGTGGATTAAGCCCAGCTGATAACCCATAAGAATAAATCACTGGATGTCCAATGTCAAACTAACTTCTTTATAGGTCTTGTCAATATAATGTTCTGTAACGCCAAGCCATTGTCAAAAGCCGGTTCGCCTTTGGTGGAATTCAGAGGAAGGGTTACAAATATTCCCAGTGGCAAGCGACAATTGGCTAAAATGACGCTTTTTTAAGGTAAAGGTTTAACGGCAATGAAAATTATCGTGTTGTTGTGGCTAGGTTTGTGCCAGTCCGTGCTAGCCGCACCGGTGCTGTCGGTGACAGAGGCCGCTGCGGGTATTTATGTGCATTTTGGTGTGCAAGAACTGCCCGATAGCCATAATCATGGGGCTATTGCTAATATTGGTTTTATTGCTGGCGACCGCTGCGTGGCAGTGATTGACACTGGCGGCAACCCAGAGCAGGGGGCGGCCTTAAAAAGAGCTGTCCAGCATGTCACCGGTAAACCAGTGTGTTATGTGGTCAACACTCATGTGCATCCTGACCACATCTATGGCAATGGCGCGTTTAAGGGTGAAGGGGTGCAGTTTGTTGGTCACAAGAACCTAGCGAGGGCGATGTCGGCGCGGGGTCAGTTCTACTTGGATAAAGCAGAATCTGTATTGGCCACCAAAGTGTCCGCCAGCGATCTTGTGTCACCGGATATAGAAGTGGCCAGCGTTACCAAACTGGATTTGGGCGGGCGGGTGCTGGAAGTGCGGGCGCACCGCACTGCGCACACCGATAGCGACGTGTCGGTTTACGACGCTAAAACTAACACCTTGTGGCTGTCAGATTTGCTGTTTTTACAGCATATCCCGGTCATTGACGGTAGCCTGAAAGGCTGGCTGGCAGAATTGGAAGTGCTAGAAAAGCAAGCCTATACAATCGTTATTCCCGGCCATGGCCCGCTGGTCAGCGATTGGCCTAAGGCCATGCAGCCAGAAAAAAGCTATTTGCAGACGCTGCTGACCGATATTAGGACAGCTATCAAGCGCGGTGATTATTTGGAATCGGCGCTCAATAGTGTGGGCATTGCTGGCAAAGGGGAGTGGCTATTGTTCGATGAGTTCCACCGCAAGAATGTCACCACCGCCTTTGCCGAGTTGGAGTGGGAAGAATAGCGGGGTAGGGTGGGGTGGGCACGCTGTCCATGCCCACGGGGGTAATGTCTGCTAGAAAATTATTTTCTTTTCCTTCAACAATGTATAAATATCATCAAGCCCCACTTCGTCGGTATTAAATGTCAAATCACCTGTGCCGCCAACGCACAGGCAAATCAGCCCCGCTTGTTTAATGGCATTAATCAGGCCCGCATCAGCCGATTCCAGCACAGTGGGCGCGTGACCGGAGTCAAACAGCTTCCGTTCCAATTGATAAGCCATAGCAAGGCTGTGTTCCCCTGTTAATGCCACTGCCGTGGCTTTTTGGCTAAAGCGTGCCGCACGTTCTTCGGCGCTCACTGGGGCGGCCTGCTCCTCTTCGCCCATGCCAATAATCATACCCGCACCCACAGTGCCGTTGCTCAGGCGGTCAATGACAATGAATGAGCCGGTACCTTGGCTGGTTTTGTAGGGGTCAAACACCACGGGGGCGTTGACAGAAACAGTGCAGCACCCAATTTCATTCAGTTGCAATGCGCTGGCATCATGATGCGCCATGGTGTTCACGTCAATGCGGTGATGAATTAGCGGCACTGAGCCGGACACGCTACGGGTGGCGAGCTTAAAAATATACTGGCGGCCCGATGCCAGTGGCTGTTCAGTCATCCACACGATATGCGCCTTGAATTGGTCGGCAATAACCGGTTGCAAAGCCTGCTGGCCAACAATCAAATCACCACGGCTAATGTCAATTTCATCTTCCAGTGTCAAGGTGACCGCCATTGGGGCGAATGCCTCGTCCAAGTTGCCGTCATAGGTGACAATGGATTTTATTTTACTGGATTTGCCCGAAGGCAGGGCGGTGACCAGATCGCCTTTGTGGAAAACACCAGCGGCAACCGTGCCACAAAAACCACGGAAATCAAGGTTGGGGCGGTTGACGTACTGCACCGGAAAACGGGCGTTGGTAAAGTTGCGGTCATGGGCAATCGTCACGGTGTTTAACGCTTCCATTAACGGCCCACCGGTAAACCAAGCCATATTTTCACTAGCATTGACCACGTTATCGCCATCCAATGCCGACATGGGAATAAATAGGATGTCAGTCAAATCCAGATGTTCAACAAAGGTTAGATAGTCTGCTTTTATCTTATTGAAGGTGTCCTCGCTGTAACCGACCAAGTCCATCTTGTTGACGGCAACAATAATATGCTTAATGCCCAGCAATGAAGCAATAAAGCTATGGCGCTTGGTTTGGGTTTGCACACCGTAACGGGCATCAATCAAAATGATCGCCAAATCGCAAGTGGATGCGCCAGTGGCCATGTTACGGGTGTATTGTTCGTGGCCCGGGGTGTCCGCTATGATAAATTTGCGTGTGGAAGTGGAAAAATAACGGTACGCCACATCAATGGTGATGCCTTGCTCGCGTTCTGCTTGCAAGCCATCAACCAATAGCGCCAAGTCAATTTTACCCGCGCCAGTAGTGCCCGATTTGACACTGTCGGCTTGCACGGCTGCCAATTGGTCTTCGTAAATCATTTTGGAATCGTGCAGCAAGCGCCCGATTAATGTGCTTTTGCCGTCATCGACGTTGCCGCAAGTCAAAAACCTGAGCATTTCTTTGCTTTCATGTTGCGCCAAATAGGCGTTGATATCAGTGCTGATAAGATCGGATTGGTGGGACATGGTCTCTCTCTGAATACGGTTGTTGGCTGGTTTTAAACAGGTTAAAAATACCCTTCGCGTTTTTTCTGCTCCATAGATCCAGCTTGGTCATGGTCAATCAACCGGCCTTGACGCTCGGAAGTGGTGGTCAACAGCATTTCCTGGATAATTTCCGGCAGCGTGGTGGCGGTCGATTCCACCGCACCGGTCAACGGATAGCAACCTAAGGTACGGAAACGTACCATTTTCATTTCAATTTTGTCGTCCGGGCCGATCGGCATACGGTCGTCATCAACCATGATCAACATGCCATCCTTGTCCACCACGGGACGTTCCTTGGCAAAATACAACGGCACAATGGGGATGCTTTCCAGATGGATATATTGCCAGATGTCCAGCTCTGTCCAATTCGACAAAGGAAAAACGCGGATGCTTTCGCCTTTGTCGATTTTTCCGTTGTAAATGTTCCATAGCTCAGGGCGTTGGTTTTTAGGGTCCCAACGGTGGTTTTTGTCGCGGAACGAATAAACCCGTTCTTTCGCCCTCGATTTTTCTTCGTCGCGGCGGGCGCCACCAAAAGCGGCATCAAACTGATGTTTGTCCAAGGCTTGCTTAAGGCCATCGGTTTTCATCACATCCGTGTGTTTTTTGCTGCCGTGGCTGAACGGGCCAATACCTTGCGCCACCCCATCCTCATTGATATGGACAATCAAATCCCAGCCCAAGTCTTTGATATGTTGGTCACGAAAGGCTATCATTTCCTTGAATTTCCAAGTGGTGTCAACATGCAACAGAGGAAACGGCGGCTTGCCCGGAAAAAAGGCTTTTTTAGTCAGGTGCAGCATCACCGCAGAATCTTTACCGATGGAATACAACATCACAGGACGTTCAAATTCAGCAGCGACTTCACGAATAATGTGAATGCTTTCAGCTTCAAGTTGTTTTAGGTGAGTCAATTTATAGTCTGTCATTAAAAAAGTCCGCCGGGATGATGTGATCGTTTATCCGAATAGAGGGGAAATAGTGGTTATTCTATCTTACATTCAGTCCATAAGTGCAATCCTAGGTTTAATGCGGCTTCTTGCAATGGATCAGCAAAAAAAACCAAAGGCGTGTTTTAAAATTGCTTAACAAAGCCATTGGCGTTTTCGTTCACGCCCTGTTCCCATGAGGCCTAAGGATGTGCAAGGCACACATGGGTTGAAAGCAAGAAACCTTAAGGCCGTTAGCCTGTATTCCTCATGCCTGCAGCAATGGCATTAATGGTGCGCAGCAATACTCGCAAAGAGCTGTCTTCGCCAATATTGTCATGAAGTTCTGATCTAAGTCTGCGTAACAAAACAACCTGTATGTAATTAAGGGGGCCCAAATAACTGTTACGGCTTCGCAATGATGTGGCCAGCATCGGATTGTCCGCCAATAATTCATCGGCATTGACGATATCTAAAATCCAACCCACACAGCGCTGATATTCAGCTGAAATCATGTTGTGAACCTGTTTGCCCGTGTCACTGTTGACACATAAGCTGGCATATTGCTTAGCTATTTCCATATCGGTTTTACTTAAAGCCATTTGCACATTATCGAGTAGGTTGCGAAAAAATGGCCATTCATGATACATGCTTTGTAATGTTTTCAGCCTTTCCGGTTTTCCGGCGCACCAGGCAAAAACACTGTTGCCGATCCCATACCAAGCAGGAAAAGTCTGTCTCGACTGGGCCCAAGAAAATACCCAGGCGATGGCTCTCACCGACCCCTTGGAGCGGTCTGCCTTTTTGCGGTGCGAAGGACGCGAACCCAAGTTGAGGCGGCCTAATTCACTGACTGGCGTCGCTTCATAAAAATAATCAAGGAAACCTTCATTCCGTTCCGTCAATTCACGAAAACTGTTTTCTCCAATCCTTGCCAACTCAGTCATTACTGAGTGATATTGTTGATGGTCATGCGTTGATTGCTGGATCAGGCTAGTACTGGCTTTTATTAAACCTGTGATGCCCATGGTCAGTTCATAAACCGCTGTTTCCATATTGTTGTACCTATAAAACAATATCTCTCCTTGCTCAGTAAACTTTATTTGACCGCGTACTGTATCGGGCGGCTGGGCCAGAATTGCTTCATGGGTCGGGCCGCCACCGCGACCTACTGTTCCCCCTCGACCGTGGAACAATCTGTTTTTAATGCCGTGCTTATCACATATTGCAATGATCTGCTGCTGTGCCTGATAAAGATTCCAAGCAGAAGCAAGTATGCCGCCATCCTTGCAGGAGTCTGAGTAACCCAGCATGATTTCTTGGCGTAGATTAGATGCCCTGAGCAATTCTCGGTAGACCGGAACGTCAAACAAGGTATTAAGCACAGTGGAGATACGCTTGAGATCGTCAATGGTTTCAAACAGTGGGCTTACGCCAATAGAACAATACCAATGTCCTCCGATACGCCCTGCCAAACCTGATTGGGTTGCCAATAGCAGCACCTCCATAATATGGCTGGCAGCATGGGTCATAGAAATGACATAGCGGCCAAAACAGGCTTCCCCCAATTCAGTGCGCATTTGCGCGATAGACCGAAAAACATCCAATGTTTCTCTAGTGCTTTCAGAAAGTCTATTTTTGTCATAGGGCAGACCGTTGGGGGCAGCAATTGCTTCGCTTAGGATATTAAGCCTGGCGGCTTCGTCCAACTGCTGATAATCAATGCCCAATGAAATGCCCAGGATTTCCGCGACTGCTTGGCTGTGCCTGCCAGATTCTTGCCTCACGTCCAATTGCATCAGATGGAAACCAAATGTATCCGCAAGCACCAGCAGGTCTTTCAGAAGCAAATCGGCAATCTCTTCATCGCCATGACTAGATAAGGAATCCTGAATTAATTTTAGGTCAGCAATAAATGCAGAACAGTTATAAATGTAGCCTGCCGATAAGCCACTACCGTTTTCAATAGACAACTCTATCTGATTAAGGGACTGTTCAATCCGGTATTTCATAAACGCAAGTTTATGCCGATAGGGTTCTTGTAAATAAGGTCTTCCTATCTGTTGTGCAATAGCTCCTAAAGTAGCCTTATCAGCTTCAAGGCTAAGCAAAAAATCGTCAATGGGTTGGCATAGCTGATATGAAAACGAAAGTTGATCGCGCAAACTATCTAATCTTTTGCAATATTCCTGAAGTATAGTCCGGGATTGCATACGAAAAGCCAATACAGTTGTTTCCGGCTTGACATTAGGGTTTCCATCCCGATCGCCACCTATCCACGAACCGAAGCATAAGAATTTTGGAACTTCGATTGATGTGGCTGATTCGCCAAATACATCGTGCAAGGCCCGCTCAAAATTACGGTACACTTTGGTAGTTGCAAAAAACAATGAGCTTGGAAAATAAGACAGTCCAGTTTCGATTTCATCTACGACCCCTAGGCTATGGGTACGAATTTCATCCGTTTTCCATAGCAAATGGATTTGGCTTTGTAATGTGTTTTGAACTTCCTTGCGGAAATATCCTTTCAGCCGTGAATCGTTAAGTTTCTCGTAAGTTACAAAAATATCACGTAATTTTCCTTTTATTGTCCGCCGTTTCGATTCTGTCGGATGGGCGGTCAAAACCGGAAGGTATAATAGTTCATGCAATAATGTTTGTACTTGTTCGATAGTAACCCCGGACTGCTTGAGAGTTAACAGGGTATCGTGAAATGAACCTTGCCAATAATGTCCTCCATTTTCAGCTAGTTGTCTTCTTAATTTTAAGGCATAAGATTCTTCAGCGATATTGACAAGGCTAAAGTACAGATTGAAAGCCCGCACCACCTTGTCTATAACTTCTGATGGCAATTTTTCGATTGTTTCCAGCAACTGTTGTGATTCTGATTTCGATTCTGGTTTGAGGCTTAGCTTATGAAAATCGTTCTGCAATCGTTCGACGATAGCAGTGATATCCTGGCCCGCAATAGTTTTGAGTTTTTTATCAAATATTGATAATAGCAGGCGCTTGCTACGGGCAAGTTCTTTATCATCATAAAGGGTATGCATCGTTATATCTCCACTTGGTAGGGCTTGCGGTTAGCAATAGAAATTTCGTTACGATATTCAGTTAATAACTGAAACTGGCAAGTGTTCAAATCATAATCAAACACCTCACCAGTTTCTATTTTGTATACCCAACCATGCAGTCTAAGTTCACCTTTGCTTAAACCTGAAGCGACAACCGGATGGGTGTGCAAATTTTCCATCTGTGCCAATACATTTTCTTGGATGGTGGCCATCAACAAAGCTTCCCCGTTTCTATCGGCATATTTTTCCGTAATAATTTGTCGAGTAGAATCAGTATGGGAAAGCCACTGGTTCAATGCGGGCAAGTGCTGGGTTGATGCCGGATCAATAACTGCATTCATAGCCCCACAGTGTGAATGTCCGCAGACAATAATGTCCTTGACTCCCAGCCCCGCCACTGCAAATTCTATCGTTGCTGCCTCCGCCCCCAGAAAGGCATCGTATCGGGGGACGATATTGCCGGCATTGCGGAGAATGAACAATTCCCCGGGTTCGGTTTGGGTCAGCAGGTTTGGGTTAATTCTCGAATCTGAGCAGGTAATAAAAAGAGCCTCGGGCGATTGACCTTGAGCCAGGCGTTCGAAAAGTTTGCGCTGCGAACCAAACAGCGTGTTTTGAAAATGGTGAATTCCTTCGATGAGTTTCTGCATAATTGTTCCCTTTGCCAAGTGAATTTACTGGTTGCAGTTTACCGTTGAGATTTTTAATAGTAAAATTGAATAAAACTAAAATAAGCATCGAAAAAAACGATGTTTTTTGTTTGGTTGAGCCGTCAACCAATAATTAGAAATATTTTATGTGTTGAAATATTGTTTTAAGCTTAAAAACAATACCAACCTTATGGATATTGTTTGGTGGTCTGATCGGGTGCTTCGCTCAAACAAGCGAACATCTATCAATTAAGCGGAATAATTAAGCCTAAAAAGAGAAGAAATGGGGATGTTTTATGACAAATCAGCATCTTTAGGTGCGTTTATCATGGGTATGTCCAGTAGGCCAAACAGCCGTGTTTGGGCTTGTTCGAGTATGGCGATTACCGCTGGATGTTTGATTTTGCGCTGGGCTGTAATGGCGTAGAACCGCTCGCGGACATTATCAATACGACCCACCATTTGCACGCCATATTGACGCTGAATTTCGCTTGCAACAGCGGTTGGTGCAACAAACAGCCCTGTTGCGGCTGCAGCGAAGGTTTTTAACAGGGCACTGTCCTCTATTTCCGCTTTGATATCGGGACAAATATCTTCCATGTCGAACCACTGGTCTAGTGAACGCCTTAAGGCAGTGTTAGTTGTTGGTAAAAGTAAAGGCGCCCCGTTCAAGGAGCGAGGGAAATCATCAATGTAATAGGTGGCTAAAGATGGCGCACCAAATACCGCCACGCCACATTCACCCAATAAATGGTTAAAAACCCGTGTACCAGCAGCCAGTGTGGCGGGAACATCAGAAAGAACCATGTCCATGCCATGTAACATTATTTCAGCCAAAAGGCGTTCCGCCTTGTCTTCAACGCAAATTATTTTTACAGCTTCCCCCAAATTTAAAGCAGGTTCAAGCAGCCGATGTGACATCAGTTTTGGCAAGGCATCCGCGATACCTACGTTAAACCGTAAACCGCGCTCACCTAAGCGTCCCTTCAGCATATTGTTCAATTCGCGTCCCAATGCAAAAATATCTTCGGCGTAATTAAACACCATGCGTCCAGTATCAGTCAGTGCTAGTTTTTTGCCCTCCTTGTAAAATAGCTTTTCACCGATAGCTTGCTCAAAAACAGCTAGTTGACCGCTAATAGTGGGTTGCGCCAGATGCAGTTTCTCACAAGCACGCGTGACGCTGCCTTCTTTGGCGACGTTCCAAAAATAATACAAATGTTGATAATTCAGGCGTTCCATGGCATTTTTATGGTAACAAGCGATAAAAAGACGAGTTTCAGAAGCGGGGTTTAAGGATAAGCCATCAATCTTCCAATCTGTCGTTGCTTGATTGAACGCCCCCATTTTCCGCAACAACCTTTGCGTTACAAGCCCCCATCATTTAAGTTGGGCTAACGCTATTCCGTTAAAAAAGTTCATCGTTGATCGGGTGTTCCTTGTCAGTCAACCAATGCCTGGTCAAAACAGCCGATTAAAAGCCAATATAGATGCTTAGTTGCTTTTGGGGAACGCTTAGTAGTAATGTACAATAAAAATGCAGTTAGGTAAAAATGCCGGACTGTTATGGGGCGTAACCAGATGGTTGCCTGTTTGATGATCAAATTAATCGCTACTTAATTTAAAGGAGAGTTGGTTTCCATGAAAAATATTTTATTGCTTGCTGCGGCAATGTTGGTTTCGGGCAGTGTTTTGGCAGGTACTGACCACTATCTGCTACGCGAAGGTAGCCATGTGCATCATTTAAAAATCACTACGCTGAACGAAGACATTTATGTAAGTTCTGATGTCGATTTTGAACCCAATACCACAGAAGCCGGTTCACACAGCTGTTCTGCCGACATCAAGGGCGAGGCCAAACGCGTTGCTGACAACGAGTTGTTGCTGAAAAAGCATTCAGAAAGCGATGCCACTTATTGCGAATTGAAAATTCACCTAAGCCCAACCGGCGCAAAAATAGAGCAATCCAAAGATTGTGATAATTTTGCTGCGGGTATTTGCCATTTTTCCAGCGATGATAAAGAGTTGTTAAAAATAAAATAATCGCGCGTGACTACCTTCTTTGCCATTAATCCCCGCCATGAGTGTTGACGGCTTAACTGTATTGGCGGGCGATTCTTAGTGTGTTCCGGCAGCAGCCCGCTAACATTGCCCGGCACACATCAGGTAAGCCGCCATTGTGCATAGCTTGCAAAACTGCGGTTTTTCTTTACTTGCCCATTTAATAATATTTTAATAGTTCCAATTTTATTACCGTGAGATGAAGAATGGCTAAAGCACCTAATAAATCAGCCTCTAAAACAGAACCATCAAGTGCTTCCGAGCTTGAACATGATGATGAAGAGGTCTTTGATGGCGGCGATTTCCCGCTGGCAGAAGGTTTGGTTGAAGATGAAACCATAAAAAGGGATGCCCGTAGAAAAATTGAGATTTATTGGGAAAAAAAACGCCTCCGAGAGCAATTTGATGATTTTGACGAATCCGAATTTGGCTTTTAATCGTGCTTGCTAGCGACGTAGACACACCCATTCAGTTTGTTAATGGCGTCGGCATCGTGCCGCGCCTTTTGCAAAGGTAAGAGCCATCCGGCTGTAGGTGCTTGGTTATGCCTGCGACACCCTACGGCAACGGGGCTGCTTTGTGGCAAGATTACCCCGCCCACCAGTAGTCGAATCAATCTCATCCATCCAGCCTGTCTTACACTTTCTTCTTGGGTAAATTTAGCTCCCAAATCCGTATTCAGTAGAAAAATTCACTGACACAGTGCAAAGCAAGCGGCGTAGCTATGCCCGCGATACCGTACAGCCGCAGGGGTTGTGCCAATTGCGACCTTTCTTTTAAAGCCCCCCCGTTTGTCTTAACCGCCCGCAAAATTTTCTGCAAATCTTTACAGTTTTTTTACTGGGATTGCCATTACACTTCATGCTGTTGTTTTGACAGCAGCATTGTTGATTGTTAACGCAGTTATTTTTGTAAAGGCGGGTCTATGAGTGCTATCTATATTGTATTGACAGTGATTTTCTTTATCGGCACCGTCGCACTGGTTTATGCCTGTGAAAAATTAAGGGGGCAGGCATGAGCGGATTGTATCTGTTAAGTGCAGTGCTAGTGTTGGCGATTTTCGTTTACTTGGTCGCTGCACTGTTTTATCCGGAGAAATTCTAATGACCAGCAACAGTTTTTTTCAAGTGGGGTTATATCTGTTCACCCTGTTGGCTCTGGTCAAACCCTTAGGGTGGTATATGGCAAGGGTCTATGAAGGCGAGCCAGTGGGTTTGAACCGAATATTGCTGCCATTGGAAGCGTTGGTTTATCGTCTGGCTGGCGTGGATTTAAAACAAGAAATGCGTTGGACAGAGTATGCCATTACCATGCTGGTGTTCAATTTATTGGGGTTCTTGGCGGTGTTTGCTTTGCAAAGTCTGCAAGCCTACTTGCCGTTGAACCCGCAAAAATTGCCCGCTGTCAGTCCTGACTCGTCATTCAATACCGCCGTTAGTTTTATCACCAACACCAATTGGCAAGCTTATAGCGGTGAAGTGACCATGAGCTATCTGACCCAGATGCTGGGCTTGACCGTACAGAACTTTGTTTCCGCCGCTGCGGGCATGGCGACATTGGTTGCCTTGATGCGCGGGTTTACCCGCCGTAAAGCCAATATTATCGGCAATTTTTGGGTGGATATGACCCGTAGCACTTTATATATTTTGATGCCGTTGTCCTTGGTTTTGGCTTTGGTGCTGGTCGGGCAGGGCGTGGTGCAGACTTTTAAGCCCTACCAAACCGTACCGTTGCTTGAAGCGGTTAGCTATCAACAACCCAAGCTGTGCGAGGATGGTGTGGTCTTGCAAGATGCCAATGGCAAGCCGGTGATGGAAACGGTGCAAGCCAATGAACAAGTCATAGCGGTGGGTCCCGCCGCTTCGCAAGTGGCCATTAAGCAGTTGGGTACCAATGGTGGCGGTTTTTTTAATGTCAACTCCTCTCATCCGTTAGAAAACCCAACCCCATTGAGCAACTTCTTGGAAATGCTCGCGATACTGCTTATTCCTGCCGCACTGTGCTACACCTTTGGTGTCATGGTGGGTGATGCCCGCCAAGGCTGGACGGTTTTGGCGGCAATGGGCTTGGTTCTGGTCGCGCTCATTTTGGTGGAAGTGTCGGCGGAACAAGGCGGCAACCCTGCGTTGGCGACTTTGGGTGTCGACCAATCGGCCAATGAGGCGCAATCGGGAGGCAATACCGAAGGCAAGGAAACCCGCTTCGGCATCACCAACTCGGCATTGTGGGCAGTGGTCACTACGGCGGCCTCCAACGGTTCGGTCAATGCCATGCATGATTCCTTTAGTCCCATTGGCGGGCTAGTGCCGATGTGGTTGATGCAATTGGGCGAGGTGATTTTTGGTGGCGTGGGTTCAGGCCTGTACGGCATGATTATGTTTGCGATAGTGGCGGTGTTTGTGTCAGGTTTAATGATAGGCCGTACTCCGGAATATCTTGGCAAAAAAATCGAAGCGTTTGAGATGAAAATGGCCGCCATCACTATTTTGATACCACCCTTGATGGTTTTGGGCGGCAGTGCCATTGCAGTTATGGTGGAGTTCGGCAAGGCGGCGGTTTTTAATCCCGGCGCACATGGTTTCAGCGAAATATTGTATGCGTTTTCGTCAGCGGGCAACAACAACGGCAGTGCTTTTGGTGGCTTGTCGGCAAACACGCCATTTTACAACGCCATATTAGGTGTGGCTATGCTATTTTCGCGTTACTGGCTGGCTGTGCCGGTGCTGGCTATCGCCGGTTCTTTGGCTGCAAAGAAAACCATACCGGTCGGTCCAGGCACCTTACCCACACATACGCCACTGTTTGTCATGTTGCTGATAGGCACGGTACTGATGGTGGGGGCGCTGACATTTATCCCTGCCTTGGCCTTAGGCCCAATGGTGGAGCAGTTGCACCTGTTAGGTGTCGGCTCTGTTAAAGGCTGATAGTAACGGACAGCTATTTTAAGGAAACACTATGAGCAATAAATCTATTCTGATGTCTTTGGGTGACCCACAAATTCTGGGAGATGCCTTTGTTGAATCTTTCCGTAAGCTTGCCCCACAGCAGCAATGGAAAAATCCGGTGATGTTTGTCGTCTATATCGGCAGTATGCTGACCACCTTGCTGTGGCTGGCGGCCCTTAAGGGTAACAGCAGCGACCCGGCCGGTTTTATTTTGGCGATCACCTTATGGTTATGGGGTACGGTACTGTTCGCTAACTTTGCTGAAGCGGTTGCCGAAGGGCGCAGCAAGGCGCAAGCGGCCTTCTTGCGTAGTGCCAAGCGCGATATTGCCGCGAAAAAACTGGATGAGCCCCGTTATGGCGCGAATTATTCCAAAGTTGCCGGTTCCAGCTTGCGGCGCGGTGATGTGGTGTTGATTGAAGCAGGGGATTTTGTCCCGGCTGATGGTGAAGTGATTGAAGGTGTCGCTTCGGTGGACGAAAGCGCGATCACTGGTGAGAGTGCGCCAGTGATCCGCGAATCTGGCGGCGATTTTAGTTCGGTGACATGGGGAACACGGGTATTGTCTGATTGGCTGGTGGCATGCGTCACCGCCAACCCCGGCGAAGCGTTTTTAGACCGCATGATTGCGATGGTGGAAGGGGCCAAACGGCAAAAAACACCTAACGAAATAGCCTTGACCATTTTGTTGGTGGCCTTGACGCTGGTGTTCCTGATGGCGACCGTCACCCTGTTGCCGTTTTCCCTGTATGCCGTCGCCAGTTCAGGTTCAGGGCAACCTATCACCCTGACAGTACTGGTAGCTTTGTTGGTGTGCCTGATCCCGACCACTATCGGCGGCCTGTTGTCAGCCATTGGCGTGGCAGGTATCGGACGCATGATGCAAAAAAATGTCATTGCCACTTCAGGCCGGGCGGTGGAAGCAGCAGGCGATATCGATGTGTTGTTGTTGGATAAGACCGGTACCATCACCTTGGGCAACCGGCAGGCTTCAGCTTTTATAGCCGCTCAGGGAGTAACCGAAAGAGAGCTGGCGGATGCTGCACAGGTCGCTTCACTGGCGGATGAAACCCCCGAAGGCCGTAGCGTGGTGATTTTGGCAAAACAAAAATACGGCTTTAGGGAGCGCGATCTGAATTCATTAGGTGCCACCTTCATCCATTTTAGCGCGCAGACCAGAATGAGCGGTGTCAATGTCGATGGAAGGCAGATACGCAAGGGTGCCGCTGATTCCATTCGCGCCTATGTTGAAGAGCTGGGTGGCAAATTTCCACCAGAACTGTCCAAAGTGGTCGATGATGTGGCGCGTCGCGGCAGCACCCCGCTGGTGGTGGCGGAAGGTACGCGTGTGCTGGGGGTCATAGAGCTTAAGGACATTGTCAAAGGCGGCATCAAGGAACGCTTTGCCGAATTGCGGCAAATGGGCATTAAGACCATCATGATTACCGGTGATAACCGTCTGACTGCCGCCGCCATTGCCGCCGAAGCGGGAGTAGATGATTTTTTGGCTGAAGCGACCCCAGAGGCTAAGCTTAAATTAATCCGCCAATACCAGGCGGAAGGCCGTTTGGTGGCCATGACAGGGGATGGCACTAACGATGCGCCCGCTTTGGCGCAAGCCGATGTGGCGGTGGCAATGAACAGCGGTACGCAAGCCGCAAAAGAAGCGGGCAATATGGTGGATTTGGATTCTAACCCTACCAAGCTGATTGAAATTGTCGAAACTGGCAAGCAAATGCTGATGACGCGTGGCGCATTGACCACTTTTTCCATTGCCAATGATGTTGCCAAATATTTCGCCATTATCCCCGCCGCGTTCGCCACCACATATCCGGTTTTGGACGTGTTGAACGTGATGCACTTGGCAACACCTGCCAGTGCCATTTTGTCGGCGGTTATCTTTAACGCTTTAATTATTGTGGCATTGATTCCCTTGGCCTTAAAAGGCATTAAGTATAAGCCCGTTGGTGCCGCCACACTGCTACAAAACAACTTATTGGTTTACGGTGTAGGTGGCTTGATAGTCCCATTTATTGGCATAAAAGCGATAGACCTGGTTTTGGTTTCGCTGAGCCTCGTTTAAAGGAGTTGGCAATGCTTAAACATTTTAGACCTGCGATTATTTTATTTTTAATTTTTACGGTGCTGACCGGCGTGGTTTATCCGGCTTTGGTGACGGGTTTGGCCCAATTGCTGTTCCCTAATCAGGCCAATGGCAGTTTAATGGCGGGCGTAAACGGCAACACCACCGGCTCTCGTCTAATCGGGCAGCCGTTCAATAGCCCTGGCTATTTTTGGGGGCGACCTTCCGCTACCAGTCCCTTCCCTTATAACGCGGGGGCTTCCAGTGGCTCCAACTTGGGGCCAACTAATCCGGCCTTGCTGGATGCGGTCAAAACCCGGGTGATCGCGTTGCAAGCCGCCGATCCAGATAATAAAACGGCAGTTCCGGTTGATTTGGTCACTGCCTCAGGCAGTGGACTAGACCCTCACATCAGCCCGGCGGCGGCTGAGTATCAAATCAGCCGTGTGGTACAAGCCCGACACCTTTCAGCGGAAAAAATCCGCGAATTGGTTGCCACCCATACCGAACCGCGTCAATGGGGCATGTTCGGTGAGTCCAGAGTTAATGTCCTGACTTTAAACCTAGCGTTGGACACATTGCATTAATCGCGGATGCTTATGGATGCTGCTGATGCCTACTTAAATAATGACAATTTGAAGCTACTATCAAAAAATGCAAGCAACTATCAATAATGACCGACCCGATCCAGACCAATTGCTCGCCCGTGTCGCGCGCGACCAAATACGCGCTAGCCGTGGGCGGCTGAAGATATTTTTTGGCGCATCGGCAGGTGTCGGCAAAACCTACGCCATGTTGCTGGCAGCTAAGGAAAAACGGGCGGAACATATCGACATTGTCGTTGGCTTGGTGGAGACGCATGGACGTAAAGACACAGCTGCCTTGTTGGAAGGGCTGGAAATGTTACCGCCTAAGCTGATTGACTACCGGTGTACTAGCTTGTACGAATTCGACTTGGATGCCGCACTTAAGCGTAAACCTTCCATCATCTTGGTGGATGAACTGGCGCACACCAATGCTCAAGATTGCAGGCATCCTAAGCGCTGGCAGGACATAGAAGAGCTTTTGGAAGCGGGCATAGATGTCTATACGGCACTTAATGTCCAGCATTTGGAAAGCCTTAACGATGATGTCAGCCAGATTTCCGGTATCCGGGTTTGGGAAACGGTGCCGGATACGGTGTTTGAAGGGGCGGACGAGGTTGAATTGGTGGATCTGCCGCCCGAAGAGCTGCTCAATAGGCTTAAAGACGGTAAAGTGTACTTGCCGCAACAGGCCAAAGAGGCCGCCCAGCATTTTTTCCGGAAAGGCAACTTAATTGCCCTGCGTGAACTGGCTTTGCGACAAACTGCCAGCCGGGTCGATGCGCAAATGCTGAATTACCGCGAAGACCACTGTATCCGTGAAGTCTGGCACGTCAATGAGCGTATTTTGGTGTGCATTGGCCCCAATGCCTTGGCGGAGCGGCTGGTGCGTGCTGGCAAACGCTTTGCCACCAGTTTACGCGCGGCATGGATAGTGGTCTATGTGGAAACGCCAGAACTGCAACGCCTGTCCGCACCACAACGGGATAGCGTGTTGCGCATATTGCGTCTTGCCGAACAACTAGGTGCTGAAACGGTGACCCTGAATGCACCGCAAATGAGTGAGGCCATCATTAAGTTCTCTAATGAACGCAATATCACCAAAATTGTCATGGGCAAACCGACCCGTCGGGGTTGGCAGCGGTTAGTGCTGGGTTCTGTGGTGGATGTGCTGATAAGCGATGCCCATAATATCAACCTGTATTTGTTGGGTAGCCCCAAGCCCGGGCAGGGCAATGACATAAGCAAGCAAGATACCTCCCTATACCGGAAAAACCCATTGCCTGGGCTAAGCAAACGCCCGGCGCAAAAAGTCAACAGCAAAGGTTATGTCTGGGCTGTTATTGTCACCGTTGCCAGCACCGCGTTGGCTTATCTGATGTTCGGACGCTTTGAGCTGGCCAATTTAGTCATGGTGTTTTTATTGGGGGTGGTGTTTACGGCCACCCGTTTTGGTCGTGGCCCATCAATTTTTGCCTCATTTTTAGGGGTGGCCATTTTTGACCTATTGTTCGTACCGCCTTATTACAGCTTTACCGTCGGAGACAGCCAATATTTAGTGACCTTGTTGGCTATGTTGATCGTTGCAATGCTGATTAGCAGTCTGATGGCGAATGTCCGTTCCCAAGCCAAAGTGGCGGGGCATAGGGAGCGGCGGGCGACCGTTTTGTATGCCATGAGCAAAGAACTGACTGCCAGCCAAAGCGAAGATGAAATCGTGCGTGCCGCAGTGCATCATGTCCATGCCGAATTTGGCAGCCGCAACGTCATTCTTTTCCCGGATGCCAATGGCCGGGTTGTTTATCCGGCGCCCTCTGCCGTTGCTGAATCTTTGCACACGGCTGATCTGAGCGTCGCGCAATGGGTGATGGATCACAACGAGATTGCCGGACAAGGCACACATACTTTGCCCGGTGCCGAAGCGATTTATTTTCCTTTAAGCGACAAGGCAACCATGCTGGGGGTTTTGGTGTTGCTGCCGGTCAATTTGCGCCGGGTGTTCTTGCCCGAACAACAAAAGTTATTGGAAACTTTTCTTGGGCAAATTGCCCAAGCCATTATCCGTGTGCGCCTGACCGAACAGGCCCGCAAAAGCCAAGTGGCAATGGAAGCCGAGCGTCTTCGTAATTCCCTGCTCAGTTCCATTTCCCATGATTTGCGTACGCCCTTGGCCACCATTGTCGGTTCCGCCAGCACCTTGGTGGAAGAGGATAACGCACTTAATCCAGAAGATAAGCGGGAACTTAACCGAGCCATTTACGAAGAAGCACAACGCATGTCTAGCTTGGTCAATAATATTTTGGAGATGGCACGTCTGGATGCAGGGGCAGTGGAACTCAACAAGCAGTGGTATCCGCTCGATGAAATTATTGGTATTGTATTGACACGCTTGCAAAAACGCTTGGCGGGTCGGCAAGTCAGCGTCAAACTGCCGCCCGGCATTCCTATGGTGTTTGTCGATGCGGTGATGATCGAACAAGTGCTGGTCAATTTGCTCGAGAATGCCTTGCGTTATACGCCAGATGGCAGTTCTTTGGATGTTATGGCCAGCTCCGCCGTTGGTATGGTGGATATAGCCTTGGCTGACCAAGGTTTAGGGCTTCCTCCAGGCGATGAAAACAAGGTGTTTGAAAAATTTTATCGGGTACGTAAAGAAGCCGCGCAAAGCGGTGTGGGCTTAGGGCTGGCAATTTGCAAAGCGATCATAGAAGCGCATGGCGGTAGTATCCGCGCAAGCAATCGGCTCGGCGGAGGCGCACTGTTTTTGTTTAGCATCCCTCAACCTGATATGCCGCCCGCTATGGTACGGGAAGAGCAGGGCTACTTGATTGACCAGAGTGTTATTGGGCAGCCATGACTGGTGTAAACCCTGTGGTTGTGGTGATAGAAGATGATCCGGCTATACGTTTGTTTTTACGCACCGGTCTTGCCGCCCACCACTTCAAGGTGTTCGAGGCGGAGAGCGGTCAACAAGGTATTATTGAAGCGGGGGTACGTAAACCCGATCTGATTATTCTTGATTTGGGCTTGCCGGATATGGATGGCGTTGAAGTTATCAAAAGTATCCGCGCATGGTCGGGGCTGCCCATTATCATTTTGTCGGCCCGCAGCACCGAGCAACATAAAATCGATGCACTGGATGCCGGTGCCGACGATTACTTGACCAAGCCGTTTGGTTTGGGTGAATTGCTGGCAAGGATACGGGTCGCCCAGCGCCATTCGGTCGGCAGCCCTGCCCAAGAGGAAAATGGGGTGTTTGTCACCGGTGCGTTGCAAGTCGATTTGCTCAAGCGGCAAATTTTTGTTGGTGGCAACGAAGTCCACCTGACCCCCATACAGTACCGTTTGTTATCTTTACTGGTCAAAAATGCCGGTAAAGTCTTGACCCACCAATACCTGCTTAAGGAAGTCTGGGGGCCGTCCTATAAAGATAATTCACATTACCTGCGGATATACATGAGCCAGCTAAGGCAAAAGCTAGAAACCGATGCAACCCGCCCCGAATATCTGCTGACCGATTCGGGTGTAGGTTATCGGCTTAAAGTCTGACAGCCTGTAAAAAGATAACAGCAGGCTCGATTCGCCGTTAGGCAAACCACCAACGCCAAGCACTTGACAAACATAAGTGATGCGTCGCAATATACTAGAGGGTATAGCGATTTTTGCCCATTCTATTTTATATTGTCCTTATCAGGAGGCTGTATGTCCCGTAACACCTTGCACTGTTTGTCATTTGCCCTATTGTTCAGCCTGTCCAGCCTTGCCAGTGCCGATGTGTTGGTTTTGGCTGCTGCCAGCCTGACCAACGCACTCGGCGATATCAGCAAAACCTATCAGGACAAAACCGGCGAAAAGGTGGCTATTTCGTTTGCCTCATCATCGGCACTGGCCAAACAAATAGAAAACGGCTTACCCGCTGATATTTTTATTTCCGCCGATTTAAAATGGATGGACTACCTCAGCGATAAAGGCAAAATCGACACACCATCACGCCTTAACCTGTTGGGTAACTCGCTCGTTTTAATAGCCCCAAAAGACCAAGGCTTTAGCGCCATTTTGGCTAACGGTGGCAATCTGCCGGAAGCTTTTGCGGGTAAGCTTTGCACTGGTGAAACCGAAACCGTTCCGGTGGGCAAATACGCTAAACAAGCCTTGCAAAAACTCGGCTTTTGGGACGCTCTCAAAGCTAGGATTGTCGGCACCGAAGACGTGCGCGCAGCCCTGGCTTTTGTCGAACGTGGCGAATGTGCCGCCGGTATTGTTTATAAAACCGATGCCTTGAACAACCCAAAAGTGCAAGTGGTCGGCACTTTTCCCGAAAGCAGTCATCCCGCTATTGTTTACCCGATAGCCAGGGTCAGCCAGACCGAACAGGCTAAAGCGTTTTTGGCCTATCTGACCCAAGCAGAAGCCGCTAAAGTGTTTGCCCAATACGGCTTTACCCCCTTGCAACCTTAATGCCGCCAACATGTTCGATTTGTCAGAACAGGAAATAGCGGCCTTACTGCTGTCTTTGAAGATTGCCACATGGAGTTCAGTGCTCAGTTGCCCGCCCGCTATTGCTATCGGCTGGGTGCTTGCCCGCTTCCAATTCGCGGGTAAGGCATTGCTGGATGGTCTTATCCATTTGCCCTTGGTGTTGCCGCCGATTGTGCCGGGCTATTTGCTGCTGTTGCTGCTGGGCAACAACGGGCTGCTGGGGCGTTGGCTCAACCAGCACTTTGGCATCAGTGTCGCTTTTAGCTGGCGCGGTGCCGTGCTGGCTTCTATGGTAATGGCTTTTCCCTTGATGGTGCGCGCTGTGCGCCTATCAGTCGCCGCCATAGACCCGCGTCTGGAAAATGCCGCCCGAACCTTGGGCGCCAATCCCTTGCTGGTGTTTTTTTCCATCACCTTGCCACTGGCAGCGCCGGGCATTTTGGCGGGGGTGGTGTTGGGCTTTAGCCGCAGCTTAGGGGAGTTTGGTGCCACCATCACCTTTGTCGGTAATATCGAAGGCGAAACGCGCACCTTACCATTGGCCATTTATACCGCCACCCAAATGCCCGGTGGCGATGACCAAGCCGCACGGCTGGTTGTGCTGTCCATGCTGTTGGCATTGGCTGCATTGGCGGGCAGTGAGCTGTTAAGCCGCAAATTGCACCCCAAAACGGCTAACTGACTATGTTGGACATCCATATCACTTTGGCAAGGGGGGGGTTTACCTTAACGGCAAAATTGCATAGCACAGCACTCGTGACCGGATTGTTTGGCCCGTCTGGTGTCGGCAAATCCAGCTTGTTGCAAGGTATTGCCGGATTGCTCAAACCCCGGCACGGGCATATCGCTATTGCTGGCGATACATTGTATTGTTCCGCACAGGGCATTAACCTACCTCCGCATCGGCGGCGCATTGGCTTTGTGTTCCAAGATGCCTTGCTGTTTCCGCATTTGACAGTACGTAATAATTTGCTGTATGGTTATCGCCAGTTATCGGCAACAGAGCGGCGCTTGTCGCTGGATGCTGTGGTGGCTATTTTAGAAATCGGCGCATTGCTGGACAAAAGCCCACAACACTTGTCCGGCGGCGAAAAGCAACGGGTCGGTTTGGGGCGGGCATTATTGTCCAGTCCACGTTTGTTGTTGCTGGATGAGCCGTTAGCATCATTGGACGAACGCCTTAAACAGCAAATTCTGCCTTTTTTGTTACGGATTCGTGACGAATTGCAGATGCCGATGCTGTATGTTAGCCACGCGCTCCCTGAAATACGCTACTTAACCGAACATGTTGTCGGTATCCAACCGGGCTTTGTTGATTCAACCATTCCGTTTTCCAGTTATGCCGACCCCAGTGCCACCCCCCCTAACAACTGACGGCAACCCGTTAATCCAAGGTGAAATCAAACTGATTGGCGGCCTTAACGAAAAGCTGTTTCGATTGCTAGATGCCATTGACAGCACTGGCTCACTCAACCAAGCCGCCAAAGCAGTCGGGCTAACCTATAAAGGGGCTTGGGAAATGATAGGGCGTGCCAATAACTTATCGCCAAAATTGCTGGTCACCACCGCCATTGGCGGAAAACAAGGCGGCGGCACCCGCCTGACCCCAGCTGGCAAGGCATTTTTAAATTTTTTCAAAGGCTTACAGGAAGAGCATAAGCAGTTCTTGGCGCAACTTAACCAGCGTATCGCCAGCGATGAAGATATTATTTTTTTACTGAAGAGGTTAATTATGAAAGCCAGTGCACGCAACCAATTTTCCGGCAAAGTTTCAGAACTCAAGCTGGGGGCAGTCAGCGCAACTATCGTCATCCGTTTAAAAGGCGGCGAAGATATTGTTGCCAGCATCACCAAAGATGCCGCAGAAAAATTAGGCATCAAGCAAGGTGCTGATGTCATTGCTTTAGTCAAAGCCCCACAAGTGGTCATCGTCACCGATTTTGGCGGCTATCAGTTGTCAGCGCGTAACCAACTGCAAGGCACGGTCACTCACATCCAACCCGGTGCCGTCAATTCCGAAGTGATTATCGGTTTGCAGGGGGGCGACTCAGTTGCGGCAACCGTCACTAATGAGAGCCTAGAAACATTAGGTCTGGCTATTGGCAGCACCGCAACCGCCATATTCAAAGCCAGCGCAGTCATATTAGGTGTTGCCGTCTAGCATCCGCAAGTCCTGTAGGGTTGGGTACGCTTTTTGTGCCCACCTGTTTTGTGTTCTCTTGTTGACTGTTTATTGGAAAACAAACTTAAGCCCGATAAGGATCAAAATAGTTGCCAAGGTAGGCCGTAAATAACGCTCAGGAATCTTCGCGCTCAGGTGGCTGCCTAGCCAAATGCCCGGTACAGAACCCAGCAACAAACTGCCCAGCAACACATAATCCACATTACCTAACAACCAGTGGCCAAAACCGGCCACGGCAGTCAAAGGAATGGCGTGAGCCAAATCCGTGCCCACAATCTTTAAAGTGGACATCTTAGGGAACAAGAACAGCAATGCCACTGTACCCAATGCCCCCGCCCCGACTGATGATAGCGTAACCAACACGCCCAGCATCGCGCCAGTCAAAATAGTGGCAGGAATTTGCCATTTTTTAAAACGCCCCGTATTGTCGAAGTGACTGATTTTATCATCCAGCGGTTTCGCCTCTTCCACTTTACGCATCAAAATACTGCGGTAAATCAAAGATACTGCCGTCAGCAACAAGGCTATGCCCAAGGTAAAGGTGATTGCCCCCGTAGTTTCTTTGCCCACATCCATAAAATATTTGATGGCAAACAGCGTCGTAACCGCCAATGGCAAGCTGCCCGAAGCTAGCCAAGCCACCGTTTTCCATTCGACCGAGCCATGTTTATTATGGTGTACCCAAACACCACTGGTTTTGGTGATAGCCGCAAACAGCAAATCCGTGCCTACCGCCACAGCAGGCTTAAAACCAAATAAAAACACCAGCAACGGGGTCATCAATGAGCCGCCACCCACACCGGTAATGCCCACCAGCATTCCTACCAATAAGCCAGAAAGCGTATAACCATAATTCATCAGCACCATCCTTTTGTAAGGTCAGGTTAGGTCAACTTTCTATTGTACCAACAAAAAGACAGTATTTTTAATGCTAAGTAGTTATATGCAGGGCAAACGCATTTGACTTTTTAAATTATTGCATAATCAACGTGTTGTATAAAAATGGGCATGGTCACCTCATTAAAAAACCGGTAGTCCTGCAATTGGAATGATATACAAAAAGTCAAGTTCTATGAAAATTTCCTAGGGACCGCGGCACAATCATCGGATTTGATTTCTTGATTGCGCCAATGAACTGCCCGAAATGCCACGCCACCACCACTGTAAAAAACGGCCGCCATCCCAGGACGGATGTCCAAAAATACCGTTGCAAAGGCTGCGGTCGGCAATTCGTCGAAAACCCAAGGAAACAGTGGGTTAGCCAACAGAAAAAAAGACTGGCCGGTCGCTTGCTGCTGGAGCGCCCCTTTGCTTGGCGGGCATCGCCCGTGCCGCCGAAGTGTCCGAACGGTGGCTACAAAAGCACGTCAACCGTCTTTACGCCCACGTGGCGCGGAAAACGGACGCCAAGCCGCGAAAAGGCGCAGCATTGACCCTTGAGCGTGACGAACTCTGGTCGTTTGTGGGCAACAAGGCCAACAAGCAATGGGTCTGGCCAGCCCTTGGACAGGGACACCCGCGCCATTGTCGGCGTACACATCGGAGACCGCAGCCGGGCCCGGGCGCAGGCACTTTGGGATTCCTTGCCCGAAGCCTACCGCGAATTGGCGGTCTTTCCACCGATTACTGGGAGGCTTACCGCCAAGTCTTCCCTGAAGACCGCCATGTGGCGTCAGGCAAGGACAGCGGACAGACCAACCCTATCGAACGCTTCAACAACACGCTGCGCCATAGGGTGTCACGGCTTGTCAGGAAATCACTCGCCTTCTCCAAAAAATTGGAGAACCCTATCGGGGCCATTTGGTATTTTGTCCACCACTACAATACTACCAAGCTTGCTTTTTAAGAAAGCATTCCAATTGCAGGACTACCAAACTATTTCACCGATGCCGAAAATCCGGCGTTGTTGATGGCTTTAAGAACGGAAGCTTCATTAAAGTTACCTTTCACAAGGCACGATCTTTTGCTGATGGTGGCTGTTTGAACACCAATAACAGATTTAACCGCTTCTTCTATTGCAGCAGAACATCCACCACAGCAATTATGAAAACCGACAAATTCTGCACTTGATGATTTTGCATCTATTGCTGCGGTTTTTATTGCAACTTGATTGTTGTCGCTTTTTCCATAAAATCCGGCGTTAGCAACCGCATCTACTGCGGCCTGTACGACTGTATTGTCGTTAGCAGAAATGGCAACGCTATAGGTATCCCGGTCTACGCTTACGTTGGCGCCTTTGACGCCAAGCACAGCATGTTCAATCGCTTCTTGGCAAGTCGCACAACAGATATGAACGTCGCTCAGCGTGACTTTAGTTACAGCAAATGCTGCATTAGATAATAAATATAAAGTGACCAAGATGAAACTTCTTAAATTTTTGCTCATTGATTATCTCCAATTGATTTTAAAAATGGATGGGTCAAGGGCTAAACCCCTTCTAATAGCAGCACATAATCAACGTATGGTGTTTTTATTTAAAGTCAACTCAGATCACTTCGATTGCTTTACAACGTTTATTTGTTATAACCCGCCAGCTCCACATAACCCTGTCCAGAAATTGGCTTGCTTTGTTTGGTGCCGATTACTTTAACCGCACCTTCCCAATAACGGTAACTGACATTCAGTTCTTGATCGTTGATTAAAGGAACAATTTCAAGTTCAAGCGCTTGGCTAGGGACTGACAAGCGCCAACGCGAGGGATAGGTTATTTTTGAATGCGGACTTTTCCAGCTATCCAGCTGCGTTATGGTGGCATCGTGGTCTTTGAGTGCTATTTTGGTGTTGTCTGCCAATATAAATGAACCGGAGCTATTGCTGTCATGCTGACCATCTTTGCGGCGTAATTGATAAAACATCAATTCGGTATTATCAGATAATTGCAGGGCAAACCAATCCCAGCCACTTTGCTCATTGGACAAAGCGCTGGTGCTCCATTCCCTGTCCATCCAACTGGTGCCGGTAACAGTAAATGGTTTACCGCCAACACTGACAATACCCTTAGTTTCTAAGCGCGGATAGGAATAATAGTAGGAGGCATTGCCCGGTTCGGGGCTTTTTTGGCTTAAACCTTGATCGCCTTGCCTGACATAGCCTTTGGGTGATGTCAGTAACAGATCAATAGCAAAGCCGCCGCTGTTAGCGTGTAAGCGGAGAGGGAAGTCTACTTCGCCTTCCGTTTTTGCCGACCAGTCATAAAGCCAGACCTGATAGCTTTTATTAGAAGCCCCCGCCAGATCGTTTCCAGCGCGGCTAAAGCGTTCATCTGTATAAAAGCGGTTTGCCTCCACATCGGTTAAGGTCAAATGTGCCATGTACATTTGATTGCTGCGCCAAGCCGAATTTGATTCCGGCAAACCAGGCTTCAAGGCAAAACGAAAGAAGGTCAGCTCGTAACCAAATTGTCGTTGTTGTGGATTTTTTAGGTTACCGGTGAAATACCACCATTCCGAGCGGAATTGATTGTGTGGGCCGTGGTCGCTTGGCAACGAAAAGGCTTGTGGCTTATACGCCCGCGCAAAGCCTTTGCTATCGTTGGATAATACTGACCCAATTGATCCGTTATCTTTTGCTGGGCTTAAGTTTTTTTGATTATCCTCGACGGTATTGCTTGTCGATCGAAACGGGAAGATTTGCAGCCAAACCATGCCCAGCAATAGCAATACAATAGCAATCAAGAATTTGGTTTTCATTCTGTACGCAAGGCTTCTGCGGGGTGGGTTTGGGCCATTTTTAAGGCTGGAAATACGCCCGCCAACAAGGCCGCTACAAAGGCTAAAACGATGCCTTGGAAAAGCACTCCCGAATCAAAATAAAATGCCATCGTCCAGCCGAATGAATGTTGGTAAACCACAAAAATTAATACATAAGCGACGATAAAGCCGACCGGAATAGCCAATAATCCGGCCACCAAGCCCATCAATCCGGTTTCACCGATTATCAGCACGCTGAGTTGGCGGGATGTAATGCCAATAGCGCGTAAAATTCCTAGCTGGCGTGTCCGCTCAAACTGTAAGGCCATCAAGGCGCTGAACACGCCGACAAAAGCAATCGCGGCTGACAGCCAACGTAAGGCTTCGGTGATGGTAAAAGTCTGCTCGAACAGTTCCATAGAAGCTTTATAAATAGCCTGATTCGATTTTACAACTTGCTGCCCCGTCAATAATTGGCTAATCCGGCTTTCCAGATTTTTTAAATCCGCACCCGCACGGGCATAAACGCCAATGCCGGTGTAACCCAAATCAGGCCAATAACGCAGGTAATTCTGCCTACTCATAATCAAATGGCCTTGGTCGCCACTGTAATCTGTATTGATGCCGATAACTTCAAAATCTAGTGCGCCTTGATTGGTTTTCAAGTCAATTTTTTGGCCTATCCGAATGGCGTGGTGATAAGCATAAGGCTCAGTAACGATGACGGTTGGCTGGTGTTCTAGCCTGTCCCAGAGACTATTGTCTATATTATCTGATGTTACGCAGCCCGTAATATCTGCA
>CAIYOW010000140.1 GCA_903927955.1 uncultured Methylococcaceae bacterium
AACAACGCGCGGCGTAGGTAAAATACCGCCATCATCCAGAAGCCATTTAATGGCGGGTCAATGGTCATCAGCACATTAGCCAGCACATTGAAGGGCATTGCCAATATCAGCAACACGCTCAAAGCCGCCGCCCGTTGGCCATAAAAAGCTTGGCAGGTGGCATAAAAATAGCTTAAAAATACCATGCCCAGCAGTGCGGCGGGGATACGCACTATGGCAGTGCTGTCGCCACCGAGCCAAGTTATTAAGCCAATTAGCCACGCCACCATGGGTGGTTTGCTGTAGTAGCACCAAGCCAGTTGTCTAGACCAGTCCCAGTAATAGCTTTCATCGCCCAGCAAGTCGAGGTTGTTGGTAAACAAAAAACCTAACCTTAAGCCGCATACGGCTAACAGTAGCCCGCTAATGTGGTGTTGAATTAAGTTAAGGCATTTGTCCAAGTTCATATTAATCTGTCAAAGCGGACTTGACGTTAGTTTGTTGGGTTGTGCCGGGCATTGTTGAGTAAAGGTATAGACAGCACTATTAGGCACAGCAGCCATGTCACCAATTGCCCATTGCTGACAGTGAACATGAGCGACTGCGCCAGCCTTTCGGCAAAATTAGGATAGGCGGCAATCAGGTCATCGCCTGCCATAAAGCCAGCGCTTTCACCGATGACAATGGCAATACCTGCCGTTAGCAACAACCCGCCGTATAACCGGTAGGGATGGCTGTCACTGGCGGGTTGCCCGACGAGGGCGCTTAGTGCCAACCCATTGGGGCGATTGTGTTTTAGGCAGCTGGCGACCAGCAGGCCGATGGTGGCGGCGATCACAACGGCTTCTTGGGGGGCCGGAAAGCTTAAATAACGCCCATTAATGGCTAACATAAGGCTGCGGTACAGGGCGAATAGGGCAAAGCCTAGGTAAATGTGATGCAAATGTTGGCTGTTTTTGCCCTGGCTGTGGTCAGGTTTGGCCAGTGTGTTAATGATATGTTGCCAAGCCAAGCTGGCAAAAGCAGCATTGGCGACTAGTAATAGCAGGGTAAGCAGTTGTTGCCCTAAGCTGTAGCTGGTTTGCCATAAGTGGCAAGCACTGTAAACCCAGAGGCCGGTCAAAATTTGTAAAAAAGCGACCATTGCCAGGGCAGGGCTGGTAGGTAGTTGGGCTAGCGCTTGCCAGCGGGCAGCCAGCACTGCGACGAGTAGCAGGCTGGCGGCGAGCCACTGCCAAAGCCACTGGCGGTTTTCTTGTACATCGCCGGTCAAGGGGAACACTTCTTGGCGTTCTGCCGAAAACAGCCCCCAATTAGCCCCGACCACGCCTTCCAGTTCGCTTTTCCAGCCTTGATTGGTGGCTTCCACTATATTGACATCAAAGCCATTGTCGGCGGCCACTTTAATCAGGCTGCGGATAAATTTGGCTTCATTGGCTACGCTGGGCAGCGAGCCGCCCCGTTGGCGGCCTTGGCTAGGCCAGCCGGATTCACCAATCAGGATGGCCTTGCCGGGAGCGATGGAATCGACCAATTTACGCATGTTTTTATAAATGCGTTCGATATGGGCAGGCGCTTGGTCAACCGCAACAGGTTCATCTTCCCAATAGGGCAAAATGTGGATGGTGACAAAATCGACTTCTTTAATCAGTTCAGGATGCTGGACATACATAGACCACACGTCGGCATACGATACCGGTTGGTGGATTTTTGCCTTGACCATGCGGATGTAGTGGATCAGTTGATCTGGCGTCAGGTCGCGGCGCAAAAGGACTTCGTTGCCGACAATCACCCGTTTGACCACGTCGGGGTAACTGTTTGCGGAGCGGATCAGGGCTTCCGCTTCCAGCTGGTTACTGGTTTCGATACGGCCTAGCCAGGCCCCTTGCAACATGTTGACATGATATTTTCTAGCCAATTCAGGGATAACGGGCATATTGCCTTCAGCACTTGCGTAAGTGCGGATGGTATGGGTTTTGTCAGCCATCAGCTGCATATCCGTTGCTATCTGTGCCGGTGTTGGGTATAGCTTGTCAAACGGGTTTTCACCGTTCCAGTACGGCGCAAACGATAGGCTGTTGAGCTTGCCTTGCGGCACGTCGGGACCGACATTTTGGGGTTGGTTGCCTAGCCAGCTTAATAGGCCGCTGAGCGCAATCACCAGTAAAATAGACGAAACGATTTTCATAGTAGGGTGTTTAGTCAAGAAGGGGGCGACCAACATGGCTGCTTGCCCAAGGGTTGTGCTGTATTTTGACGGACAGAAAATGCTGTTAGTCTATCAAAGCAAACTATCGAATCATAGCTGCATGGCTTCGTTCAGCCAACGTCTTAGCCAAGGTGCTAGGTACACCAGTGACTAAAATTACCTACCAAGCCGACAAAATTTAGGATAATACCGGAAATGTTCTGTGCTTGATGAAACGTGCCTTATTATAATCGGCTTGTTGCCGGATCACTTTGTTGGAGATTTTCATGCTTATTGGGCTAAAAAGAGTTGCCATAGCCTTTGGTGTTGTATTGGTGCTGCTGGTTGTGATGCTGCGCTTGCAAGGCTGGCAATATCTTGCTGCTTATTCTGGTGCTGGCTTTGCCAAGCCGTTACCGGACGCTAGCCACTTTACGGCAAATCAACAGTGCAATGTGCAGCCGTTGCGGGTGATGAGTTTCAACGTGATGTATGGTTCGGCGGTTATTGAGGCATTGGCCGGGCGGTTTCGCGGCGGCTCGACCGGTGCGGGTGAGTTGCCGTGGTCGGTGCGGTTGCCGGAAATCCGTGAGCGCATTGCCAGTTATAGCCCCGATTTATTGGGTTTGCAGGAAATGGGGGAGAACAGTGCCGTGGAAGCGATTGCCCCGCCCGACCAGTATACGTTGGTCAGTTATCATTTGGGCGGTTTCCAATATGGCGATTCGGCGTTGCTTTTTAAAACGGCGCGTTTTGAACAGTTGGATAGCGGTCAACTCTGGTTGGGCAATACGCCAGAATTGCCTATGTCATTGGGTTTTAGGCCATTGTCGATGATACGGTATGCCAATTGGGCATTGTTGCGTGACAAGGCCAGCGGGTTTACATTTTTGTTTGTCAACAGCCATTTTGACAATGCTGGCGCCAATAAAGAGCCGAGCGCGTCCTTGTTCCGGGAGCGTATAACCCGCTTGAGCAGAAATATACCAATGGTGGTGACAGGTGATTTTAATACCACTGCCGATACCGAGCGTTACCGTCGTTTTAGCGGTATTGATGCCAAACCGCCATTGCTGGAAAATGCCTATACTTTGGCGGGTTCGCCTGCGGTGGCTGCCGCTTTGCACCCAGACCATCGTATTGACCATATTTTGGCGGGCGGGCCATGTGGCGTGGCAGCGGAACAATGGTTACTGGATACACGCCCGCTTAAAAACGGTCAGATGATGTCCGATCATGATGCCTTGTCTGTTAATCTGAAATTTTTTGCCCAGCCAAGTGGGAAGTGATTTAAAAACTATTGGCTTGGTCTGGTATGGATATGGTTTCCGCGTGGGTACAAACAGCGTGTCCACCCTACCAAAAACTTGAAAACTTTAATGGGATAAGCTAAGAACCTGTTCAATATCCATCCGGAAGCCTTTAAAATAAGGGCATGAGAAAAAATATAGCAGTGACATAAGCCGCGAGTAGTGCCCGCGAAGCGGGCGATTTTTTTGTTTGCGTGCGGTGTGGCGACCCGTAGTTTCCGTAGCGTGGGCACGCTGTTTGTGCCCACGCTGCCAAATTAAATGCTGATAGTGAGCAGCCAGTAGCATAATTTCGCGCCAGCAAGCCAAATTTTTCCAATGTGTCCTAAAAAACCGCAATAACTCCACCCCACCTTTGACAAGCCGGAACGGCTTCTTCCAAACCTGCGGCAGCTAAGTGGGTTGGGTCGGTAAATCACCCGATTGGCAACACACTATGAAAATGCTGGTAATCCAAATAACGGTCGCCATTTTCAGCAACTGTCAGCATATCGACAAACCGGCAGTTCCATAGCATTTCCTGTGCGGAATAGTTTTTTCTGGCGTTTATCGTATAGGCCACGGTTTCGTCAATGCCCACCAAGGAAACAATAATACCTGCGTGTCCTTGTTCCAGCATAGCGGGTGTAAAGCCATAAAGCGGGCTATTTTCGTTAATGACATGCCTAACCGTCCATGCCAAGTTGAAGCTGGATGTGCGCTGGCGCATGAGTGGCAATTCATAAAAGCGGCGGGTTAATTCACCCTCACTGGTGACTTGATCTATGGCAAAATCTACTTTTATATGGGCTTCAACAATCAGGTTGCGCCGCTCATTAGCAGCCCGAAACGTTAAGGTTGGTAAGCTGTTATAAGGTGAGATAACCACAACATCACTGAAAATAACCCGTGCTTTGGGCTTGGTGAAGCGCGCGAATGCAAGCCCCGTCACCATTGCTATGGCTAATAAGCTGGTCACCGCTTCTATAGAAACAATCATATTGGCGTACAGCGTCTTGGGGGATATGGCCCCATAACCAATGGATGCCAGCGTTTGTACGCTAAAAAAGAATGCGTCGTTAAACGAACCCGCTTTTGCGCCCGCCAAACAATCGCCACCAAGCAGATAAAAGACGGCGAATAATACATTGATCAAGGCGTAAGCAAGCGTGATGAAAGCAAAAAACCCCAGCCAAGATATGTGTAGCATCAAATGGTAAGGGTCGCGTAAATAGGAATGCCAAGCATTTTTTTCAGCCAGTTCCAACCTGCCATCCCGATTGATCATTTTGGCGTAAGGGCTTGGACGGAATATTTTATTGATGGAATCCAGTTCTACTTTCATTTAAAACTCATTATAAATTTGGCATTGGCAATTGAGTAAAGCCTCAAGCCCAGCGTTCCAGTTGAGCATCAGGCTCGTAGACCGTAAGGCAGTTTCGCGCCAGCAAACCACTTTTTGCCTATGCGTCCCAAAACAACCATAATATACCCCTGGCTTTGTGGGGGTGGATGGCCTGACGGCGAATCCACCCAGCTGACTAATAATGCCTCACAGCTTAATAAAAATGCGTATTTTTTCCAGTAATTTTGGCCCCATGCCCTTAACATTTAACAGCGCATCAAAAGAACTGAAAGGCCGTTCGGCACTAATGTTCTCCGCCAATTTTTTAGACACTCCTTTAATGGCGGCGATTTCTTTGACGCTAGCCTCATTGATGGGCAATAGGTTGTCGTGGTTAGTGTCGGCGGTCTTTTCTGGCACAGGCGTTTGGCTGGCAGCATCGGTTTTTTTTGCAGCCGGTTTGGCGGGTGTTTTTTTGTTTTCAGGGAAGCTAATGTTGATAACATTGCTGTCTTCGTGGCGTGCTATGACAGGCGCGTTAGCCACCACATAAGGCACGGCAAAGTTAACATAATCGCAGGTGCTGTAACCCGTGTCCGTCCATTCGCGCAACAGCAGTGAAATTAGCCAAGTGCCTTCAGTCGGTTCCAAAAAATCCAGCTCATAGTGGCAGTCGGTCAGAAAATGTTGGTCGTAAAGCTCGCCAATACAGGCACTGGCCAGAATTTGCCCCGTTACATCGCCCCCTTGGTAGAGTTGGCTGGTAGCCCATAATTCAACCGTCAATGTGCCGCTTATGCAGCCACTGTCACGGTTATTGGCTATTTCGGCAATCGTTACGGTGACTTTGTCGGCGTTAATTTCATAGCCGCAGTTGCCCGCCATAACTAGGCTAGGGTTTGGCTCAAGAATGGCTGATATTGTGTTTATGTTCATCTGAGTAATTTAGGGTTAGATAGGGAAAGACAGGGCACGCGGTTGCTTTGTTAGCTAAATAAAACGCGCATTCTCATGAAAATTCAAAAGCTTGTCAATAGTTTTTCCAGCTGCTACAAGCTTGCAGGGTAGGCGGGTGCAATTTATTGTCAGCTTGCTCTATAACAGTGCTGGCAATCTTGATAAACTGCACTGTAAAAGTCGGTTATTGTGGCTTATTTGCTAAACAATAGTGTCTTTTTGGGCTTATGGTGCGCCACTACCGATACTGGTATTGCTAGGTCATTTAAGTAAATGGACGAGTTCGCCACTATTTTGGTATAGTCACAAGCTTTTGTGGCAGCATATTAAACTTTTTTTACTATTTATCACTTGTCAAACTGGAGAATCCAAATGCCAATTAAAGTTGCTATCAATGGTTATGGCCGTATCGGGCGTAATATCGTCCGCGCCCTCTATGAAGCGGGCCGTAATGACGAAATACAAATTGTCGCTATCAATGACTTGGGCGATGCCAATACCAACGCCCATTTGACCCAATATGACTCTGTGCATGGCAAATTCCCTTTTGCGGTCAGCGTCGATGGCGATTTTATGGTTATCAATGGCGATAAAATCCGGGTGTTTTCAGAACGTGATCCCTCCAAACTGCCGTGGGGCGATTTGGACATTGATGTTGTCCATGAATGTACCGGCTTATTCACCAGCAAAGCCAAAGCATCTGCCCATATCACTGCAGGTGCCAAAAAAGTCATTATTTCTGCACCAGGCGGTGATGATGTTGATGCCACCATCGTTTATGGTGTTAACCACAACATATTGAAAGCCTCTGACACCGTTATCTCCAACGCATCTTGCACCACCAACTGCTTGGCACCTTTGGTCAAGCCTTTGCACGATGCTATTGGTGTGGTTCATGGCCTGATGACCACCATCCATTCTTACACCAACGACCAAGTGCTGACCGACGTTTACCATAGCGACTTGCGCCGTGCCCGTTCTGCCACCCAATCAATGATTCCAACCAAAACCGGCGCGGCTGCTGCTGTGGGCTTGGTGTTGCCAGAATTGGCCGGTAAATTGGATGGTTTCGCCATGCGCGTACCGACCATCAATGTATCGGTTGTTGACTTGACTTTTACAGCGGCAAGAAGCACCACCAAAGCAGAAATTGATGACATTTTAAGATCGGCTTCAACAGGTTATTTGAAAGGCATCTTGGACATCAACGAAAAACCGTTGGTCTCTATTGACTTCAACCATAACCCTGCGTCTTCTATTTATGAAGAGCCACTGACCAAAATCATTGATGGCAACTTTGTCAAGGTCCTGTCTTGGTATGACAATGAATGGGGCTTCTCAAACCGCATGTTGGACACTTCTATAGCCTTAGTCAACGCGGGATAATAGCAATGTTAAGAAGAACCAAAATCTTAGCCACGCTAGGCCCTGCCACCGATAAACCCGGTGTGCTTGAGGAACTGTTTGCGGCAGGCCTTGATGTGGTGCGCCTGAACTTCTCCCATGGTTCTGCTGAAGATCATATCGCCCGTGCCGATGCAGTCCGTGCATTGAGCAAAAAAACCGGTCGCCGTGTGGGTATATTGGCCGATTTACAAGGCCCTAAAATCCGTATTGCCCGTTTTAAAGACACCAAGGTAAATTTAATTGAAGGCCAAGCGTTTGCCCTTGATATTAATTTTGACCCTTTGGCAGGCGATGCGACCCAAGTGGGCATCACTTACGAGCCTTTGGCACTGGAAGTGGTGCCGGGCAGCCGTTTGTTGCTGGATGATGGCCGTATCGTGTTGGATGTAGTTAATGTTGAAAACATGCGCGTCAACTGTACGGTTGCCGTGGGCGGTGATTTGTCCAATAACAAAGGCATCAACCTGTTGGGTGGCGGACTGTCAGCGGCGGCATTGACTGATAAGGATAAAGAAGACATTGTCACCATTGGCAAAATCAAATGTGATTATGTGGCGGTCTCTTTCCCCCGTTGTGCGGAAGACTTGAACGAAGCGCGGCGCTTGCTGGAAGCGGAAGGTTGTTTTGCGGGCATTGTCTCTAAAGTTGAGCGGGCCGAAGCGATTGTTGATCCGGTGATGGACGAAATTATCTTGGCATCTGATGCCGTGATGGTGGCGCGTGGTGATTTGGGTGTGGAAATTGGCGATGCCAATTTGCCCGCTATCCAGAAAAAGCTGATTAAGCGCACCCGTGAACTCAATCGGGTGGCAATCACTGCAACCCAAATGATGGAGTCGATGATTGAAAACCCCATCCCTACCCGTGCCGAAGTGTTTGATGTCGCCAATGCCGTGTATGATGGCACTGATGTCATTATGTTGTCGGCAGAAACCGCATCAGGCAAACATCCTGTCAAGGCCGTTGAGGCGATGGATCGGATTTGCATAGAGGCGGAAAAGCAGCCGATAGTCCGTGTATCTGATCACCGCGTTAATATCCAGTTTGACCGTGATGATGAAGCCATTGCCATGTCTGCCATGTATTTGGCAAACCATACCAAAGTCAAAGGCATTGTGGCATTGACCGAATCAGGCTCCACGCCCCTGTGGATGTCGCGCATCAGTTCCGCTATTCCTATCTTTGCCTTTAGCGGCGTGGAAGAAACCTTGGGCAAGGCCACTTTGTACCGTGGCGTATTCCCCATGTATTTTCAGTTGGGGGATTCACAAGATCACGCCGAAGTTAACCGCAATGTTGTTAAAGAGCTTAGGGCTTGGAATATTGCCAAAAACGGCGATAAATTCATTATCACCAAAGGTGATCTGAACGGCGTAAAAGGCGGCACTAACGCGCTTAAAGTGATTGTAGTCGGCGAAGGTCTGACACCTTAAGCGAGTCTGTGGCAACAACCGGCAGCAATCTCAGCACTTAAACAGTGGCGCTGAATGCTGAATGATGTGCGGTGGTTTTTACAAGACCCCTTTGCCACTGGCAAAGGGGTTTTTTTATTGGTCGGATTGATAGGCTGTGTCAGCTAATTTTCAAGATTACCCAGATAAATTCCCAAAATATCATGACTAACTCGCTGTAGTCGATTAAAATGCCCTATAAAATAAAGGCGTGTCAAACGAATACTGGGTCATCCATAAACTTTTTTCCATGACAAAATATATTTTCATTACGGGTGGTGTTGTATCGTCGCTAGGCAAGGGCATTGCAGCGTCATCACTGGCGGCTATTTTAGAAGCCCGTGGCCTTAAGGTCACTATGACCAAGTTGGACCCATATATCAATGTTGATCCCGGTACGATGAGTCCTTTTCAGCATGGTGAGGTGTTTGTCACTGAGGATGGGGCTGAGA
>CAIYOW010000141.1 GCA_903927955.1 uncultured Methylococcaceae bacterium
TTCATCACGGTGGAACACCTGCTGCTAGCCTTGCTCGATAATGCTTCTGCGGAAGTCGTGATGCTGGCCTGTGGCTGCAACATTAAGCTACTGCGTGGGCAGTTGTCGCAATTCATCAGCGAAACCATATCGCTGCTCCCGCAAGGCGTGCAACGCGAAACCCAGCCCACCTTAGGCTTTCAGCGGGTGCTGCAACGGGCGGTGTTCCATGTCCAAGCCTCCGACAAAAAAGAAGTGTCCGGTGCCAACTTGTTTGTCGCCCTGTTCAGCGAGCAAGACTCCCATGCCGTCTACCTGCTCAACAAACAAGACATTTCCCGATTGGATGTGGTCAATTATTTGGCCCATGGCATTTCCAAAATAGGCCCGGACAGCGGCAACAGCAGCCAGCCCGCTGCGGAAAACGGCGGCAGCGACAACGAAAACGCCGGCAGCCCGTTGGACAAATATGCCACCAACCTGAACGAAGAAGCCTTGCAAGGCCGCATTGACCCGCTAATAGGCAGGGCGGCGGAAATTGACCGCACTATACAAACCCTGTGCCGCCGCCGCAAAAACAACCCTTTGCTGGTCGGCGAGGCGGGCGTTGGCAAAACCGCCATTGCCGAAGGTTTGGCCAAAAAAATTGTCGAAGAAGAAGTGCCTGAGGTACTGTTAAACAGCGTCATTTATTCTTTAGACTTGGGGGCATTGGTGGCTGGCACCAAATACCGGGGTGACTTTGAAAAACGCCTGAAAGCCTTGGTCAACCAACTTAAAAAAGAACCTAACGCCATTTTGTTTATTGACGAAATCCACACCATCATTGGTGCAGGCTCGGCATCCGGCGGCGTAATGGATGCCTCCAACCTGATCAAACCCGCCTTGGCATCAGGACAACTGCGCTGCATAGGCTCAACCACCTATCAAGAATATCGCGGCATATTTGAAAAAGACCATGCACTGGCGCGTCGTTTCCAAAAAATTGACGTGCTTGAACCCTCTGTGGAAGATACCATACTTATCCTTAAGGGCTTAAAAAGCCGCTTTGAAGAACATCACGAGGTCAAATACTCCGCCGATGCCCTGCGCCTGGCTGCCGAACTGTCAGACCGTTACATCACCGACCGCCACTTGCCCGACAAGGCCATTGATGTGATAGACGAAGCGGGGGCCAAACAACGTATGACTGCGGCAGAACAGCGCAAACAACTGATCGGCATCGAAGAAATTGAAGACATTGTATCCAAAATTGCCCGAGTGCCTGCCAAATCGGTATCCTCCAACGATATTGACAAACTGGCCAACTTGGAGAAAAATTTAAAAATGCTGGTGTTCGGGCAAGACCAAGCCATAGCGGCCTTGGCATCCGCCATTAAGTTATCACGGGCCGGCTTGCGCGACGCGCAAAAAACCATTGGTGCATTCTTGTTTGCAGGCCCCACCGGTGTCGGCAAAACAGAAGTCACACGCCAACTTGCCAAAGTGTTAGGGGTGGAACTTATCCGTCTGGATATGTCTGAGTACATGGAACGGCACACCGTGTCCCGGCTGATTGGCGCGCCGCCGGGCTATGTGGGCTTTGACCAAGGCGGCTTGTTGACCGAGCAAGTCAATAAGCATCCCCACGCGGTATTGTTATTGGACGAGATTGAGAAAGCCCACCCGGATGTGTTCAACTTATTGCTGCAAGTCATGGATCACGGCACACTGACTGACAACAATGGACGCAAGGCGGATTTCCGCAACATTATTCTGGTCATGACCACCAATGCTGGTGCCGAAGAAGGTAGCCGCGCCTCCATTGGTTTCACCCAGCAAGATCACGCCAGTGACAGTATGAAAGTCATTGAAAGGGGGTTTTCGCCAGAATTCCGTAACCGTTTGGATGCCATTATCCAATTTAAACCGTTGGATATTGCCATTGTCGGGCATGTGGTGGACAAATTTATCTTTGAACTGGAAGCCCTACTGGCCGACAAACAAGTCACCCTGACCTTGGATGCCGATGCCCGCTTATGGCTGGCAGAAAACGGCTGCGACCCAAAAATGGGGGCAAGGCCAATGGCAAGGCTGATACAGGAGAAAATAAAGAAGCCCTTGGCCAATGACTTGCTGTTTGGTGAATTGGCAAATGGCGGCCATGTGCGGATTTATCTGCGCGACCAAGAACTGGCTTTTGCCATTGAAAGCAAAGAACTGAGTGTACCAGAAAACAGCTGACCCGTTAACCGCCGTAAAACGGTCGGTGCGGGGCGGACATAAGGAAACGGCTTAACGCATACGGAAAGAAATGCGCCCTTTAGTCAAATCATAAGGGGTCATTTCTACTTTAACGCTATCACCGGTTAAGATACGGATATAGTGTTTGCGCATTTTACCGGAAATATGAGCCGTGACGATGTGGCCGTTTTCCAGCTGCACACGGAACATGGTATTGGGCAGGGTATCGATAACTTTGCCTTCCATTTCAATTTGATCTTCTTTAGCCATTTGTATTACCTTTATTTATTAAAAGCCCATTATAACACCAAGGCATTTAGTAACAAAAAAAGTATGGGGCTTCCTGACCGGCAGCCCTCCTAAGGTGTAACAAAGACTAAAAAACTTTATACTTCTTATCTGTTATGGATTTTAACTGACCTGTTGGAGGAACGACTGGTGGTATCTCTGTCTTGCCAATGTGGTTCTGGCATCGGCTACGCGCAATGTTGCGAACCTTTCCACACTGGCGAAAAATTGCCCGAAACGGCGGTCGCTTTAATGCGCTCGCGCTACAGTGCCTATTGTTTGAGGAATAGTGACTACCTGCTGGTCACATGGGAGGCTGCAAAACGGCCAAAATCCATCGACTTTTCCAAAGAAAATGTGATTTGGTTACGGCTTGAGATTGGCGAAACCGAAAAAGGCGGTAGCAAAGACAACAAAGGCGTAGTCAGTTTTAAGGCATTTTTTAGCCAAGACGATGAAGACTTTGTCATGCGCGAAACCAGCCGCTTTGTAAAAAATAGCGGCCAATGGTTTTATAGCGATGGTGTCGGCACTATCAGCAAAGTAGACATTGTGAGGGGGCAAAGCAAAAATGGCACTTGCGATTGCGGCAGCGGAAAAAAGTTCAAGCGTTGCTGCGGGGCGGTTTAAAGATGGTTTTTTAAACTTATAGCAATCACGCATTGGCAGCGGGGCGAAATTATGGGTTCAAGTGGCTCATGGTAGGCATCAGGTGCCGGTCAACCCGGCAATAACCTCGTTGGACAAATTACGCTGGACACTATAACTGTTGTCAATTATTGGTTGCAGTGCCGATGCTTTACCCCAGCGGTTGGTCGTATTTGATGTATTTGAACCTTGGGTCTTCGGGTGTGCCTTCTAGTGCGCCGCCTTCGTGTTGTGGTTGCCACATGATGACTTGCTCAATTTTTTGCGCCAGTTCAAAATCCTTATTGGTGATGCCTTTTGCCGAATGGGTCATTAATTTGACGATGACAAAGGCATAAGAAACAGTCAGGTCGGGATGGTGAAAGGCGGCTTCGGCAAGGTGGCCGATGGTGTTGACCACCATTAAGGTTGCTTTCCAGCCGCTGGTTTTGTATTGGCGGCGGATCCAGCCGTCTTGCAGATACCAATGCGGCAATTGTTGTTGTAAGCGTTGCGTCACGTCGGCATCGCTGTAGGTTTCTTCGTGTTTGCGTGTTTTCCAAGCCATTGTGTGCCTCGTTTTATTATGTTTTATTATAAAGATGCTATGCCCCTTGTTGGTGTGACTTGGCTGGCTTGGGCCACCTGCCCTACCAGCCAATCCAACCATTGCGTCACGTTTTCGCCGGTTGTGGCGGAAAGCTGGATGACTTGCAGGTTAGGGTTGACTTGTCGGGCATAGGCTAAGCATTGCGCCACATCAAAATCAACATAAGGTAGCAGGTCGGTTTTGTTCAGTACCATAACATCAGCGGCATGGAACATATCAGGGTATTTAAGCGGTTTATCGTCGCCTTCGGTGACTGACAGCACCACCACTTTATGGGCTTCGCCCAAATCAAATGAAGCCGGACAAACCAAATTGCCGACATTTTCAATCACCAATAAACTGTCTGGTTGCACAGCCAGTTGCATCACGGCAAGGCCAATGCCTTGGGCATCCAAATGGCAGGTGCGCCCTGTATTGATTTGCAAGGCGGGGGTGCCGGTGGCGCGAATGCGGTCGGCATCGTGTTGGGTTTGCTGGTCGCCTTCGATGACTGCCATGGGGAAACGCCCTTGCAGCCGTTTGATAGTTTCAACCAATAAGGTGGTTTTGCCCGCCCCGGGGCTGGACACCAAATTAATGGCAAAAATGCCTTCAGCCTGGAAAAAATGGCGGTTTTGCGCGGCATAAGCATTGTTTTTACTGAGCAAATCTTGTTCAACTTGCACTAAGCGGGCGTTGTCAGGGGCATGACCGATTGTTAAAACAGGCTGTAGTTTGCCCTGCAAGGGGGTTAGTTTTCCGCTGTGTCCGGTCTGGCTGCAACCGCATATTCCACACATAAATCACCTTTAGGTCAATTGACGATCAAATCTTTAATTTTCATTTCCGTACCGGACAGCACCGTGACCAAAGGGCTGGCACAGTGCTGGCAAGGGGCGTACAGGGTTGGCAGGTCGGTTTGTTGTTGGCATTGGTTACAGTGGCCCACACCGGGCAGTTCGGTGATGATAAGCTCCGCCCCTTCCGCCAGAGAGCCTTGCATCACCACATCAAAGCCAAAGCGCAGTGCGTCTGGCTCCACGCACGACAATTGACCGACCGCCAACGTCACTTGGCAAACGTTGCTGAATTGTTGGCTTACGGCATGTTGCTCTAAAATCTCGCGGACGTTTTCTAATAGCGACAATTCATGCATGGTGAGTGCCTACACAATAAGCCAGGGTGTTAGACATTAATAGCGGCCATTATTTCATCACTAATGTCGGCATTGGAATAGACGTTTTGCACGTCGTCCAAATCTTCCAGCCGGTCGATAAGCTTGAGCATTTTTTCCGCTTCTTCGGCAGCCAGCTGCACTTGGGTGGCGGCTTGTTGGGTCAGTTCGGCATGGTCGGGGGCAAAACCTGCCGCCAGCAATGCTTGTTTGACCGCCAGATAGTGTTCCGGCGGTATCAGCACATCAACCGCGCCATCATCGTAACTAATGACATCATCTGCGCCATTTGCCAAGGCAGCCTCCATCAGGGCATCTTCATTGATATTATTGACAACCCCAGGCGCATAGTTTAAGAAGCCCACTTTGCTGAACAGATAGGCCACTGAGCCGTCTGTACCCAAATTGCCGCCCGCTTTGGTGAAGGCGTGACGGACTTCGCCGACGGTGCGGTTACGGTTGTCGGTCAGGCAGTCCACCAGTACGGCAACGCCGCCCGGACCGTAGCCTTCGTAGCGGATGTTTTCGTAATGGATGCCATCCAATTGCCCCGAGGCTTTTTTAATGGTGTTGTCTATGGTGTCGCGGCGCATATTGGCACCCAATGCTTTGTCAATTGCGGTGCGCAATGCAGGGTTACTGGCTAAGTCCGCCCCGCCCGACTTTACCGCCACGTTGATTTCACGCAGCACTTTGGTGAAAATTTTAGCCCGTTTGGCATCTTGTCCGGCTTTACGGTGCTTGATGTTAGCCCATTTACTATGTCCTGCCATGCTTGCCCGCTTTTTGCGTCCTTTAAGATGATTAAAATTCGGTGTGTTGTGGTTTGATCTGGTAGTGCTGGGCATGGCTTCGACTACGCTAAGCCAACGTGCTGCGTAACTCCAGTAGCCACAAAGATAGGTAATTTTAACAGTCTGTGCAAGGCTTATCGAATTAATGATGAGGCCTTAATGGTCCTGTCCGATGTAGGCGCAAGACCCGACCCTGCCCACAACCAGCTCCCCCACTGTAGGTGCGAATTTATTCGCATCTGTATAATATCCCGCTTGACAAACCCATGGCCGCATGATTCTAATACCCCTAACGAAACAACCCACAGACCCCCGCCCATGCGCTTCCTCGACGTAAAAACCGACTTCGCCTTCAAGAAAGTGTTTGGCAGCGAGGACAGCACGGACATTCTGATAGACTTCCTGAACGCAGTGCTGGAATACCCGCCCGAGCGGGCCATCACCGCCCTGACCATTGTCGACCCCTACCAGATACCCCTGCTCAAGGGCATGAAAGACACCTATGTTGATGTCAAGGCCAAACTGGCCGACGGGCGGCAAGTGATCATTGAAATGCAGGTGCTGAACGTCCCGGGCGTTGAACAGCGCGTATTGTTCAACGCCGCCAAAGACTGCTGGCTGTACTTCGTCAAAAACGCCGGTTCGCTCAACATCATACCCGACAGCCTGGCAA
>CAIYOW010000142.1 GCA_903927955.1 uncultured Methylococcaceae bacterium
CAATATGATCACATTTTTTATTGCGTTTTTCCGAAGTATTGTACCTATCGACTTTATGAGCTATGATATTTTGAATGTCAGAATAAGTGGGTAATTGACACCATTTTTTGTAAGTGCTATCGCCAAGTTCATTTTTAAATTGTTCAAGTAACTTAGCGTCAATATTTAATTTCTTCTGATGCTCCAATAAATTTTTCAATGTCTCATCTTTTTTTAACACATTATCAATGAAATAATTTATTTCAAGCATCCATTTTTTATTATCATGATTGCCGTAATCATCGTATATAATGGTTTGTTTATTTTTCAATGACAGCGTCAATATATGCTTGTTTATTTCCTTATCCAAATAAAAATATATATAAGAAAATTTTTTATTTATTCCCGATGCGTGGCTATTTTTTGATAACTTAACGACCACCCAACAACAAAAAATAACAGTAATTGTTACTATTATAACGAGTTTATACAACTCTGTTTTCAGCACCTCCACTGCCGACAACCATAAAAAATTAATTACCACGGTTAGTAAGGCTGCACAAAAAAACAACGATAATTTTTTTCTTAGTGTTGGTAACTTATAAAGCAATAGAATGATTATTAGCACAGCAATGACCGCGCCAAAGTCGCTATTATGCGTTATTATGTTGTCGGAATAAAATTTATCGGTGGCTTGAGTGATAATCGGCTTATTGCTGATGCTTAGCTTATCCAGCATGACCCGCGCTTTTTTGGAGCCGCCTTGCATCGCTTTTATAAACCATTCATTCGCTTTAGCTTGGTTTTTAGGTAAGCCACCTACCCCTTCCAAATATCTATAGCCTATCGAATACATGGCATCAGAGTTGCCATGCTCAGCCATTGCGAAGAGCTTTGCTTTACTGTGATGAATCCTTATCGTCATGCTCATCCTAACTAAACAACCACTAACTAAAAGCCGTTAGGCTTGATGCTCCGTAAAGTGGTTTTATGCCTTCAAACCTGCCTGGGCATTATATCCAAGTAAAAAATAGTTTCCCCAGTCAAATCTAAACGGGCTGGCTGCACTTGTCAAAACCTGATCCACAAGGAAAATCTGCCTTTAAGTCACATGCTGATCTGGTTATGGAATTAAGTTAAGAGGATTGTTTGTATTCGCCGTTACTTATTCACTTTACAAATATTATCTTGGCATGATATATTAAAATTTTAGTTAAATACAAATATAAATAATAATGAACATAATCATATCACTACTAACTCTTTGTGCGGCATTGTTTTTGGACAATGTGGTTGCTGCCCCAATAATTCCAAAAATTTCAGGTGGTTATGTTGTTACCATAACAAAAATATGCCAGTCCAACATAGAGATACTGAAACAAAATTCTGTTATACAAAACGTGCAGCAAAAATCTGGGGATATTTCCTCGTCACTGTTTCAGATAGTCTTCACACCAAACAAAACCAATTATGCCGGTGCGGCGGTGGTCTCTGGATACAACGACGTAGGTCATGAGCTATACCAGGCAGCCGACCCCACCGATGTGCTTAAAGAAAAAAGTTATACCAATGTGCCCATAAATTACAACAATACCCTAAGCACCTTATACATGTCTGTTTTTAATGGCGGCGGCCAAACATTCAATATTTTTTATGCCAATATCGATGCCAATAATATCGTCCACAATATAGAGGGCATTGCAGCGAGCAAAGACCTCAACAATTATAACGGGGGCAATCCCAACTATTGTACCAACCGCCTGTCGGCAATAAGACAATAAGGCGACAATGACAGCCTTACTGCAACATCCACCGACGACGGGCCGCCAAAGCTAAATTAACCAAGCCAATCAACACAGGCACTTCAACCAGCGGCCCGACCACTGCGGTAAATGCCTGCCCTGACTGCAAGCCGAACACGGCAACCGCCACGGCAATAGCCAGCTCAAAATTATTACCCGCTGCCGTACAGGCCAAGGTGACTGACACCGGATAACCGACACCCGTTTTATAAGACACTATAAAAGTGCCCAAGAACATCACGATAAAGTAAATGACCAAGGGCACAGCTATTAGCAAGACATCTCCAGGCAATTGTACGATCACATCGCCTTGTAATGAAAACATTAGCACAATGGTCAATAACAGAGCCACTAAGGTGATGGGGCTAATGGCAGGTATAAAGGTATGGTCGTACCATTGCCGGCCTTTTAGTTTTATCAGCAAAAGTCGACTAAACAACCCGGCGAAAAAGGGTATGCCTAGGTATATGAACACACTTTGAGCCATTTGGGCAATGGTGACATTCACTTGGACTCCGGCGGCAATGCCTAGCCATTCGGGCAATAGTGTCACGAAAAAATAGGCGTAAACGGGAAAGCACAGCATTTGAAAAATAGCGTTGAATGCCACCAGACCGGCGCAATAGTCCGCATCCCCTTGTGCCAGTTCATTCCACACCAGCACCATAGCAATGCACCGCGCCAAGCCGATAATAATCAGCCCTGCCCTATAATCTGGATAGTCGCGCAAAAATAACACCGCCAGTGCAAACATTAACACCGGCCCTACCAGCCAATTTTGCAGCAACGACAACAGCAATACTTTGGTGTTTTTAAACACTCTCGGCAATTCTTCGTAACGCACTTTGGCGAGCGGCGGATACATCATTAAAATGAGGCCGATGGCGATAGGAATGGAGGTAGTGCCGGATTGGTAAGTGGATAGCGATTGGCTAAAAGCAGGTACAAAATAGCCTAGGCTAACACCGCCCGCCATTGCCAAAAAAATCCATAAGGTCAAAAAACGTTCAATAAAACCCAAGCGTTTGGGTGTACAGGCAGCGATTTCAGTCATGATGACCCCGCACTGCCTGCACCAATGGCGTTTAAGGCACTGGCCAGCTCTTTAGCCGCTAAAGTTTCTATCGGTAACGCCAACATTTTGCTGATGCGCTCGTGCAAGGCATCAAAAGTGGCTTGGAAAGCGGCGGCAATTTGTGCCTCCGTACCGCTGGCATGAGCCGGATCGGGTAGCCCCCAATGCGCCCTGACAGTGCTGTTAAGATAGACCGGACAGGCTTCACCAGCGGCTTGATCACAAACGGTGATGGCAATATCTATGCCTTCGCCTTCAAACTCATCCCATGATTGGCTGCTAAAGCCTTCGGTGGGCAAGCCATTACGCGCCAAGGTTGCCAGTGCCTGGTCGTTGACCTTGCCAACGGGGCGGCTACCGGCGGAAAAAGCTTGCAAACGGCCCGCACCCAGATGATTGATGATGGCTTCCCCTAAAACACTGCGGCAAGAATTGCCGGTGCATAAAATTAATACTTTTAACACGATGCTTATTCTCCATAAACTAATATATTCGAAAAAACATATATTAAATGCATCACCGGTTAATTACAACATTTATTGGTTTTGCCTATCATTGGGTAGCTTTCCATGTGCTGTAGGCGGGCTATATCTTCTTTCAGGGTTTTTTGTATGGGCGCTTCATCCAAAAGGTTATCGAGAACACCTAACAACCAGGTCGGCAAGTCTGGATTAATGCGATAATAAACCCATTGCCCTTCACGGCTGTCCAGCAATAACTGGTTTTGTCTCAGCAAGGCGAGATGGCGGGAAATTTTAGGCTGCGACAGGGCCAATGCGGTGGTCAGTTCACATACGCATAATGTGCTTTCTTTATGCAATAAAACCATACAGCGCAAACGGGTCATATCACCCAAGCATTTAAATATATTTAGTGTTGGCGTCATAAACAGCTGATTATAAATTATTTAGTTTTATCATTATCATAGCATTGCCAGATTGGTTTAAATCTAGCGAAAAAAGACCATGGATGCTGACAAAGATGGCGACCAACCAGCCATCGGGGCATGCCCAACGGCTTGCCTATTGTCAAATCACCAACAATTTCGTTAGAAAATCAATCGGTTTTCTGATAAATTCTCTCAATGTAAAGCTTGTTTTTCGTACCAATCAATATTGGATGATGGCCGATCATTTGCCTGCGTCTGATGCAGTGTTCTAATTCTAACAATAATTAAGGAGTAAGTTGTGTCTGTTCAAAATACCTTTGGGTTGCCTAATGAGGTTTTCGTCACGCTGTTTGCCAGTGCCACGGTTGCTTTGATAACCGCTTACCAGATCATTGCCCTAATGCGCGGCAAGGATTCTGCTGCCGCCTCCAGCGAATCAACACCTGCACCGGCGGTGCTGGCGCAATTGGCCTATGGCCTGTTGGTATTCGTCGGATTTGCTTGGTGGACAATTAATCTGTCCACTATTGGGCTGTTCAATTGGGCATTGGTATCGGTTTGTTTTGCACTGGTTGGGCTGGTTATGCCCGTGATTGTGTGGCAGCAAGCCACTAAAAACACTTCAAGCGCATCTGCTGATGTAGTGACAACTCCAGTGGGCGAACCCAGCCTTTTTGTGGAAGACGAGGATGAGGATGGCGGATTGGCAACTGCCATGGCTTCTTTGGCGGCCCTTTCTGACAATGTGGATGAAACTTCAGAAGCCACAGCAAATAGCCCAGCCCTTGCCAGCACCGAATCTGCCCCGCTTTCCGTCACACAGGTGGCAACACCTAGCGCCCCGACAAGCGTAGCTGAACTGGACTTGCCTACCGATTCGATTTTAAAACGCCATTACCAACAATTGCTGGCCACCCAAAACGCCCAGCCCGAACCGACTCCCGCTGTGGTGCAGTTGCCCGGACCAGCAGTGCTTAGCCCAGTGCTGGCACCGCTTACCGCCAACATTGATAAGGCTGCTAGCTTGCCTGAAGATTCGGTGTTAAAACGCCATACGCTTGGCATTATACGCGCCCAAATTGCAGCCAAGCTGCCCGACTGTCCCAGTGATTCGGTGCTGAAACGCCATTACAGCCAATTGTTGGCGAGTGAATTGGCAAAACATCCGTTGCTGTAAGTTGTTTGTCTCGTAGTACGCGTTCAATAACGCGGCACGGCACTGTCGCATAGGCGTGACCAAGCATCGATGCCGCCCACCAGATTGGCGATGTTGGTAAAGCCTGTGTGCTCCAAAAACGTCGCCGCTTGTTGGCTACGCATCCCGTGATGACAAATCACCACGATGTTTTGCCCCTTATCCCACACGTTTAAGTGTTGGCTTTGCGGTAGCTCATTAAGGGATACCAGTACGCTGCCTTCAATATGGGCATAGCGGTATTCGAAAGCTTCGCGCACATCCAGCAGCAAGCATTGTCCGCCTTGTGCCAATTGTTGTTGCAATTCCAATGCGGTGATTTGTTTGATAGGCATCGTTATCTCGTCGTACTGTTTCTAGTCGTTAGGAAATGTTCTAATCTTTGCATGGCGACTGCCATGCGTGGTATGGGTTGGGTGTAGGCAAATCTGATGTATTGATGGGCTTGGTGGTTGCCAAAATCTTTTCCCGGGGTGACGGCAACCGCCTCCGCCGCTAATAATTCCAAGGCAAACTGGTAACTGTCGTCGGTAAATTTAGCGCAATTGGCGTAAATATAAAACGCCCCTTCAGGTTTGATGGCGATGTCAAAACCTAGGCGTTGCAATTGTCCGTATAAATAATCCCGCCGGTTTGCCAGCACTTCGCGTCGGCGTTCCAGCTCCATCAAGGTGTCTTCATCAAAGGCTGCCAAAGCCGCATATTGGGACGGTGTGGCAGTGGCAATGAAGATGTTTTGTGCCAATTTTTCAGTTGCGTCGATAAATTCATCCGGCACAATCAGCCAACCAACCCGCCAGCCGGTCATGCCAAAATATTTGGAAAAACTGTTGATGACAAAAACCTGGCTGCTGTATTGTAGCGCTGTCGCGGCTGGCCGGTCATAGACCAAGCCGTGATAAATTTCATCCGAATAAAAACAACCACCCAAGCTGTCAACTGCTTGGATACATTGCTCAAGCTGCACATCATCTATCAGTGTGCCGGTGGGGTTGGCTGGGGAAGCAATCAACACGCCTTTGCTGGCGGTCGTCCAGTGTCTACGGATATGCCCTGCATTCAGCTGATAACCGCTGCTGGCATCAACCGGTATGGTTTTGGCGTGGACATCAAACAGCCGGGCAAAGTTACTGTTGCAAGGATAACAAGGGTCTGCCATCAATAACTCTTCACCGGCGTTTAAACTGACCGCCAATGCCAGCATTAACGCGCCGGAAGCACCAGGGGTGATAAAAATATTCTGTTTGGCAACGGTTACGCCATAACGCTGCTGGTAGAAAACCGCAATTTTTTCACGCAGTTCGGGCAATCCGGCAGCAGGGGTGTATTTGACCTGCCCGGCTGAAATAGCTTGTAAGCCAGCCTTGACAATAGCGGGGGGCGTAGCAAAGTCCGGCTCGCCAATCTCCATGTGGATAACGTCGTGGCCTTGTGCTGCCATTTGCTTGGCGCGTTCCAAAACTGCCATGACATGGAAGGGGGTGATATTTTCTGTGCGATTGGCCGTTATTCTGTTCATTTTTCGCAGCATTTATAAAAACGGAAATCATATCAATAATTCTTGCCTTGCTGTGGCTATTCTGCTAAAAATAGCCGGTTTTATTTAATCTTGTCTCAAAGGAATTAATGGATGACCGAAAATTCTAACGCAGGTGCATCACCTTTCAGTTTTACGCCTTATCAAGAGGCCGATGGCGAAGAGTACATGAATGAAGCTCAACTGAAACATTTTGAGAACATTTTGAAAAACTGGAAAAAGGAACTGATGAACGAAGTGGACCGCACTGTAACGCACATGCAGAGTGATGCCGCAAACTTCCCTGACCCCAATGACCGCGCCACCCAAGAATCAGAATTTAGCTTGGAATTAAGGACGCGTGACCGCGAGCGTAAACTGATTAAAAAAATAGATGATGCCATGAAAGAAATTGAATCAGGCGATTATGGCTATTGCGAGTCTTGCGGGATTGAAATTGGCATTCGCCGCTTAGAAGCCAGGCCGACCGCCACGCTCTGCATCGACTGCAAAACACTGGACGAAATCAGGGAAAAACAGATGGGCTAATCGCTTGCTTGACGCTAGCCACAGCCACTATATAGGTCGGTTTGCCCCTTCTCCGACGGGCCCGTTGCACCTAGGCTCGTTATACACCGCCCTTGCCAGTTTTTTGGATGCCCGCGCGCAACAAGGCCAATGGCGGCTGCGGATTGATGATCTTGACACGCCACGAAACATTGCCGGAGCTTGCGGCGATATACTAAAAACCTTGGAAGGGTTTGGGCTGGAATGGGATGGCCCAGTGGATTATCAAAGCTTGCACCTTGATGAATATCATCACGCACTGCACCACCTGATTGAACAAGGCTATGTTTATCGGTGTGTTTGTAGCCGAAAAACGCTGGCTGCTGCAAGCCATTCCACTGTCTATCCGGGCATTTGCCGGAATCGGCTTGCGCCAGCTGGCATGGCTTATGCCTTACGCATTAAAACCGACCATCAAGCCATAGCCTTTATTGACCCGCTTCAAGGCTTGCTCAGCCAAGACTTGGCAACACAACAAGGCGATTTTGTGTTGCGGAGAAAAGAAGGCATTATTGCCTACACTTTTGCAGTGGTGCTGGATGATGCCCGCCAGTGCATCAGCCATGTGGTGCGCGGTGCCGATTTGCTGGATGAAACGCCTAAACAAATCTATGTGCAGCAATTGTTGGGGCTACCAACACCTGGCTATCTGCATGTACCTATATTGGTTGACCAACAAGGCCAAAAGCTCAGCAAGCAAACGCGGGCCGCGCCGGTTGAGCTATCCAAGCCACATTTGACCGTGTTTCAACTGCTTCAGTGGTTAAAACAAAATCCCCCCGCAACGCTACAACAAGCACCGTTAAGCGAATTGCTGAGGTGGGCGGTTAGCCATTGGCGGGCAGATAGGCTACAAAACACCGCCACTATTGCACCGCCCTAAATGCCACGTTGTTGGTTGCATCAGGCATTTCAGAAAACAAGCCAGCATTGCCGGTATTGCTGGCATTTACTTTATAGTAGACTATGCCATTTTAAATCGGCTTACTGCAAAGTGGAGAACAAACAATGACGATGGACGATAGAGATGGCGTTATTTGGCTAGATGGACAATGGGTTGAGTGGCGGGAAGCTAAAGTCCATGTGTTGACACATACTTTGCATTATGGCTTGGGGGTGTTTGAAGGTGTCCGCGCTTATCATGCCGAACAAGGTACGGCAATATTCAAAATGCAGTCCCATACCGACCGTCTGTTCCGTTCGGCCCACATTATGAACATGTCCATGCCATTCTCTAAAGCGCAAATCAACGTGGCGCAATTGGATGCCTTGCGCAATAACAAATTGGATAGCGCTTATATACGTCCAATGTGCTTTTTTGGTTCTGAAGGCATGGGGCTGCGCGCCGATAACCTCAAAGTGCATGTTATGGTGGCTGCTTGGTCTTGGGGGGCATACTTGGGGGCTGATAGCATAGAAAAAGGCATCCGTATCCGCACCTCGTCTTACACCCGCAACCACCATAACAGCACTATGTGCAAAGCCAAAGCCAATGGCAATTACATCAATTCTATTTTGGCGTTGCAAGAAGCGTTGGCAAACGGCTACGACGAAGCCTTGATGCTTGACCATGAAGGGTTTGCTGCCGAGGGCAGTGCCGAAAACCTGTTTATTGTCCGTAATGGTAAAATCTATACCCCACAAACCACCTCCGCGTTAGAAGGCATCACCCGCGACACGGTAATGACTTTGGCTAGGGAGTGCGGTTATGAGGTTATTGAAAAAAGTATCACCCGTGATGAAATTTATATCGCTGATGAGGCATTTTTTACCGGTTCGGCTGCAGAAGTGACTCCTATCAGGGAACTGGATAACCGTCAGATCGGTTGCGGTAGCCGTGGCCCGATCACCGAACAATTGCAAACACTGTATTTTGATGCCGTGCATGGCCGTCTGGCTGACCATGCAGATTGGTTGACTTATATTTAAACGAAACTTAAGCGAAACTTTTGAAAAATTATGTGGTAGTTTGAGTGCGGGCGGCTGCCACGGGTATTGCCAAAGTCAAATATTTAGTTGAATTTACGAAAAAAAAGACTACGATTAACGCACTTGTCTAAGTGGTGATGCCCTGCCAAGCAAGTCTAATTTTTCTAAATAACAAACCCGACACTAAAAGGGGACTGCTATGCCTACATCCATCACGTTGAATGTCGCAAACGCCTTGGCTTATGCCGCCACATACAATGATCCTAACCTTTATCCTATATCTATTGTAGATAATGCCACCGACATAGCAGCCAGTGCCACCCAGCTGCGTGCACTTGGCATCCAGATCACCGATGTCCACGTCATTGACACTGCCGCCAATATCAACGCCAACCAGGCCAATTTGCTATCTTTAGGGAACGAACTGAAGGATTTCACTATACAGCCCAGCAACAACTACATCCAAGTCCAGTCCACCGATGGCAGCTCGATCACTACGGGTGCGGGTTTCGCCGCCAGAATAATGGCCGAAGGGCTGACCATCCCCGTCCGTATTGCCGATTATGGCGGCAATATCGCTGCCAATATTGATGCCATTGTGGCACTGGGGCCGCAACTGGTCTCACTACAAGAAACTTATGGCTTCAACCCTTTCACTTGGGCAATCAAGGTAACCGATTTGCTGGCACTCGCTGGCAAGACTATAGATTATTATGGTCACACAGAAGTCTTCAGCAATGTCGTCGACAGTGCAGCCAATGTGTTGGCATCACTCGACAACCTAGAAAAGATTGCCCCGCAAATCAGCAAACTAAGCTTTACCGACAGCACAACGCCTAATTTATCGCTCACCGCTAGCCAGTTCAGCAATGACCAAGCAGTGCTCAATGCCATTGCCAATCAATATACTTATACTGTCAGCGGGGTTAGTGCCGCCAATGCAGCCAGTGTACTGGCCAGCATGCTGGGCAGCAACCACATCCAAGCAAGCACCATTGGCATAACCGATAGCACAACCCATTTTGGCGCGCAACTGGATAGCCTACAGATAAATATAAACAAAATCAAAAGTATAAGTTTGACAGACAGCAGCCCAATAGCAGTCACTTTTAACCAGCTGGTTAGTGATGCCAACTTGTTAAATAAAATTACCACTATGTACAGCCTTGCGGTCAATGGTGTCAGTGTGGCTAATATGGCTTCGGTGTTGGCTAAAGGGACCGTGGTCGCCAGTGTTGCACTCAGTGATACCGCCGTCCATATTTTCAAAGCATTGGACACTCTTGAAGCCAATGTAGGCAAAATCAGCACTATCGCCTTGACCAACACCACAACAACCAAAGAGACGCTGACCGCCAGCCAAGCCCAAGCCGATTTGGCGGCACTTAATCTGATAACTGGCCCCTACAGCTTGGTGGTCAATGGTGCTTCGGTAAGTCTCGCGCAAGCTTTGTTGGGCAACACACACCTTAGCAAGGTCGGGCTATCAGACAGTTCTGTAAATATCTTGGCAGGTTTAGATACTCTCCTATCGCCGAACAGTGCTAAGGTCAGCAGTATTGCCCTCACCGATGGTGGCACACCCAGCCTTGCCGTGACCGCCGCACAATTTGCCAACGATACGGCTGTGTTAAATAAAATCAGCTCACATTACACCTTAAGCATCAGCGGCGAAACTTCCGCACATATCGCTGCCGATGTCAAAAATAGCCACGTCTCGGCGATTGCTGTAGTAGACAGCTTGGCTAATGTCAAGGCTAACCTCGGTGCATTGCATAGCAATATCAGCAAAATTTCCGGCATTACCTTAACCGATGCGTCTACGGCTACATTGTCATTGATGGTTGCGCAGACCAACAGTAATTTAAGCGTGCTGAATGCTATCCAATCGCCTTATTTGTTGTCCGTAAAAGATACCGTAGCAAACATCAACAGCTTTGATTTAAGCACTGTGCATACCAGCTTGATAGAAATCATGCCTACTTCGTTGACAACCACCCTGAATGAAACACGCCATGTGAGCGATTTGAATTTGTCATTGATCAAGCTGACAGGTAATGCGATTAATGAGAAGGTGTACAACACCACAGGAACAGAAGTTGATATTGTTGCGAGTGCTAACGGTGCCATCCTTCACCAATTGTTCTTCACCAACACCAACGAAAGTGAGCTGCATTTGTTAGGTATAGGTTCCGCTGTAGTGCATATACTGTAACTAAGCGGTTTTGTTATGAATGGGCCTAAATACTCAAAACGATACCTGTCAATAACCGGAACACGCCCCATTTAGCTGCCCGTTGATAAATATCCACGTATTACCAAGAGCGTTATGAGTGCAAAAATTTTAATTGTCGGCCCATCATGGGTGGGTGATATGGTGATGGCGCAAAGCCTGTTCCTTACGCTAAAACAACAGCAGCCTGATTGCCATATTGATGTGCTGGCACCCGATTGGTCGCTGGCCTTGTTGGAGCGGATGCCACAAGTGCGGAACGCCATTGCCATGCCGCTGACGCATGGGCAATTCGGGCTAGGGCGACGCGTTAGCCTCGGCCGACAATTGCGTGCCGCCCGTTACGACCAAGCAATTTTGCTGCCCAATTCGTGGAAATCGGCGTTAGTGCCGTTTTTTGCCAACATCCCTTTACGCACAGGTTACTTGGGTGAAATGCGCTGGGGCTTGCTGAACGATGCCCGTACATTGGACAAAAAGGCTCTACCGATGACTGTGCAGCGGTTTGTTGCCTTAGGGTTGCCGGAAGACACTGCGCCCATGCCGCCTGACTATCCCTTGCCGCTTTTGTCTGTCACAACGGCACAACAACAAGCGGTGATTGAAAAGTTTGCTGTGGACATAAGCCGCCCAAAAATCCTCGCCTTATGCCCCGGAGCTGAATACGGCCCGGCTAAGCGTTGGCCTGCCGAGCATTTTGCCGAGCTTGCCCGCCATAAACTGGAGCAAGGTTGGCAGGTGTGGTTGTTCGGATCGGAAAAAGATCAAGCCATTGCCGCACAAATCAATCGGGAATGTGCTGGATTTTGCCAAGATTTTACTGGACGGACTACCTTGGGTGAAGCAGTGGATTTATTGTCGCTCGCCCATACCGTGGTCAGCAATGATTCCGGGCTAATGCATGTGGCTGCTGCCCTCGACAAAAAACTGATCGCCTTGTTTGGCTCATCGGATACCGGCTTTACCCCGCCGCTCAACGCGCAAAGCCAAGTGCTGTCATTGCATCTGGACTGTTCGCCTTGTTTTATGCGCACCTGCCCGCTGGGCCATACCCGTTGCTTGACCGCTATACTGCCCGAGCAAGTCATTGAGCGCATCTCCATCCGTAGCCAACCGGCATGAAATAAGGATGAAAATTGCTATCGTCAAATTGTCTGCATTAGGTGATATTGTCCATGCCATGGTCGCCTTGCAATTCATCAAGGCGCAGTACCCTGATTGCCAACTTGACTGGGTAGTGGAACAAGGTTTTGCGGAAGTGTTAAGACATAATCCGCATATTGACACTATCCTAACGGTTAACCTAAAAGCACTGAAAAAAAACCGCCTGGCCTTTTTTAAAGAAATGGCCCAAGTCAGGCGTTATGCCGCTGCACATTATGATTGGGTGATTGATGCACAAGGCTTGCTTAAATCAGCCATCACCGCCCGACTTATTGGCCAGCGCGTTGCTGGCTTTGATAGCCAATCCATCCGTGAAAAAGCGGCTGCTTGGTTGTACCAAGACAAAGTTGCTTGCCCCTACGATGCCAACACCATCGACCGCAACGCCAAGGTTTTGTCCGCACCTTTAGGTTTTGCCATTACCCCGCAACAAATTATCAACAAACAGGCTTTTCTGTTTTTCGGCCCCGTAGATATGAGATTGCAAAAATACCTGTCTAAAGAGCGAAAAAATATCGTATTGGTGGTGGGTTCCACTTGGGCAAGCCGCAATTATCCGGCACAACAGTATGTCAACGTAGCAAACGCCTTGGCAGAAAACTGTCTGGTGATATGGGGCAATGCCAAAGAACAAGCAGTTGCCGAATGGATGGCAGCACAATCACCATTTATTAAAGCCTTGCCAAAGTTGGATTTAAATGGCTTGAAAACCCTAATAGCCCATACCGACTTGCTGATCGGCAACGACACCGGGCCGACCCATTTTGCCTGGGCATTAAACAAACCCTCAATCACTCTATTTGGCCCGACACCGGTCAGCCGGGTTTACCAAACGGACATAAACCGTGTCATCAAATCGCCTTCTGTGGTCAATCCTTACCGGCTTAATAAACAAGATTTTTCCATTAAGGATATTCCGGCAGCGGCGGTTATTGCAATAGCGCGGGAGCTGTTGGCTTTGGATACACACATTGCGATCTAGCGTAAATTGGACAAGCTGTCGTTCATTCAAGGCTATTTTGTATGGGTAAAAATACACCCACGCAATTATCTGAATAACTTTGAGCGTCCGGCAACCCTGAAAAAATTAATATTAGTTTGCACCCAGAACTTTTGTGTATCAGTGCTGGTAAAGCCACCTTTAGGGTTATTGTCCCCAGCGTTGTAATCGGCATATTTCAGTAATACCGAATAATGCTTGCCGAATTTTTGCACCGCCTGAAAATCCCATTCATTACCGAAATTAAAACGCCCGGTATCATCAGAATAATCATGGTAAACAGTGGTGAACACCAGATCACCGCGTTGGAACGGCATCATTATGGTGCCAAATACATCCCGAATACCATTATTAGGTGTCACCAAAAACAAATCGGCCCAACCTTGGAAAGCATGATTAGTGCCTAGTGGGGTATCAAAGGTTTTATTAAGCCCTGATCCGCCCAGTTGTTCCATAGCCCCTTGGAACATGACACCATAAGCACTTAGTCCTCCCATTAAGTTATAACGGTCGGCATCGTAGCGGGTGACACCATGCCCGTAATCGCTTTGGTGGCTGTATTCGGCAGTATAGGCCAAGCCAAAATTGTCGCTGATTTTGTAAGAAGCCAGCGGTTTGTCGCAGCAGACGAAACGCAAGCCATAAGTTTGGCTCGATTTTTCGTAGTTGGCTTTTTCGGTGTAATCCAGCCAATAGCCATAACCGACAACGTTACCGACATCGCCTATCTTATAGTTGAGATTCACTAATGGTGCTTGAATGTTATCGGTCGTCCCTAAAAAAGTCTGTACGTTGCTGATATAACCAACATTGGCAACCAAGCCAAACAAGGTTTGATTTTTATGGGTGATTAAAATGGAATCGTAGGTTTGTTCCATTTGCCGCCAGCCGACGTTGCCGATAAAGCGGTCATCATCCAGCTTAATGCGCTGTCTACCCGCTTTAACAATATTGTCGGCAATACCTGTATACGCTAACCAAAACTGGTTGAATTCGCTGACACTGGGGTCGGCTACGGCAGAATAAGCAGTATTGTAACCACGGGTATTGTTATAACTGTCATCCATCACCAAATTGCCTTCGTATTCAGCATAACCTTGTAGGCCTTGCCAAACCGGTGTCAAATAGCCTAAGCGTAACCGTGAGCTAAAGGCATTGGCGGTTTGCACCGGCAAATGCGTCTTAGGGTTTGTTGGGCCCTTGTCTTGATTGACATTTTCCCAACGGGTATTCAAATCAAATTTGATCGCGCCTTTTTGCCCGTAATGGTAAAAATTGAGCGCATCTTCAATGTCTTTAGTCACATCAGCGGCAACGGAGCCGACCCCACCCGCCATAGCGAATAGGGCGACGAATAGAGATGATGGCAGGTGTGTTGTTTGCTTTTGCTTAGGCATAAGTACCCCTTTATTAAGTAATAAATAAAATTAGAAAATGGTGTTGTCGGGTTTTTGGCAGCGTTGCTGTACTGCCAAAATTTTTATCGGAACTACGGAAATTTGATAACCAAGTTATTGGCTGATGTGCCGATTAGTGATGCACTTGGCATTCGTTCAAAAAGCTTAAAATGCTTTCCCGATAACCGTAGTAACGGTCATGAGCCAATAAACCCTTACGGTTGCGCGGTCTTGGTAGGTCAATGTCTAGGATTTTGCCAATTTTGGCATGGGGGCCGTTGGTCATCATCACCACACGGTCAGCCAACAAGATGGCTTCATCCACATCATGGGTCACAACAATTGCCGTGACATGGGTGCGTTCCCAGACTTCCATCAGCACTTCTTGCAATTCCCAGCGGGTCAGTGAATCTAACATACCAAATGGTTCGTCCAGCAACAGCAGTTTGGGTGACAAAGCAAAGGCCCGGGCAATGCCTACCCGTTGCCGCATACCGTTGGATAGCTCTTTAGCTTTTTTATGCAAGGCATCACCCAGCCCTACCCTATTAAGGTAGTAAGTGACTATGTCTTGGCGTTCCGCTTTGCTGGCATGGGGATAGACCCTATCCACACCCAGCATGACGTTTTCAAACGCGCTCAACCACGGGAAGAGGTTGGGGGCTTGGAACACCACGCCTTTATCGGGGCCGGCACTGTCAATCTCGCGGTTATCCAATACGATACCGCCCTCTGAAATGCCGGTAAGCCCTGCCGCCATAGACAATACCGTGGATTTGCCACAGCCCGAATGACCGATAATGGCAATGAACTCACCTTTTTTCATAATCATGTCAAAACTATCAACCACCTTGACCGTACCCTTGCCATTGGGTCTAGGATAGGATTTTGACACTTGGTAAAATTCCAGATAACGGGGGTTAGGCAATAGCGTTTTATCCAATACTGTTGGCAACGCTTCAGCGGTTTGCCAATTGGCGGCAGTGTTGGGTTTGACTTTAGGTAGAACAATGATGTCCGCCTGCCCTGCGGGGGTTTTCGCGCTACCAATCGCCATTAAATACTGGGTGATTTCCGCCCGTAACCGCTTAAATTCAGGATTATGGTTTAAACAAGCCCTATCCCTTGGGCGCGGCATGGCAATGGTAAAATCTGGCCCCAATGTGGCATTGGGGCCAGGATTAAGCGGAATAACCCGATCAGCCATATAAATGGCTTCATCCACATCATTGGTGATTAAAATGACGGTTTTCTTTTCTTGCTCCCAGATGGCCAGAATTTCGTCTTGCAAATTACCGCGCGTCAGTGCATCCAAAGCGCTTAAGGGTTCATCCAATAACAAAATATCGGGGTTGGCTGCCAACGCCCGCGCGACATTGACGCGCTGGCGCATCCCACCCGACAATTGCGCCGGTCGCTTATCCATTGCCGCACCTAAATTGACCATCCGCACATATTTTTCAGTGTGCGCTTTGCGCTGTTGCAATGGCCAATGCCGGTAAATCTGGTCCACCGCCAAAGCAACGTTGCCATAAACCGTTAACCAAGGCATTAGGGAGTAGTTTTGGAACACCACGCCGCGATCCGGGCCAGGGGCTGTAATAGCTTTGCCTTGTTTCAGCACCTGACCACTATCCGCTTTAATCAGCCCTGCCAACATTGCAATCAAGGTGGTTTTGCCGCTGCCGGAAAAACCGACAATGGCAATAAACTCACCTTCCTTGATGCTCAGATTGATGTTTTTTAATACCGGCGACTGGCTACTGCCCTCCCCATAGGATTTGCACACATTAACCAGTTCAACCAAAGGTTGGCTGGGGTCGTTCGATGGATTCATCGGCTGTTGGCTCATAGTTATCTGCTGCATGGGCATTTTGACACAAGGTTTCATGGCGTTAGCTCCTAGTGGCGATTACACGGACCGGTTCAATGAGAAAGCCCTTTGCAAGGACATCATGACGCGGTCCAAGATGAAACCGATAATACCGATAGTGAATACCGCCACCATAATCCGCCCTAATGAATCTGAACTGCCGTTTTGGAATTCATCCCAAACAAACTTGCCTAAACCCGGATTCTGGGCGAGCATTTCAGCGGCGATCAATACCATCCAACCCACCCCTAACGACAGCCTCATACCGGTAAAAATGTACGGTAACGCCGATGGCAAAACGATTTTTTTGATTTGGGTCAGCCAGCTTAAACGCAACACCTTACCGACATTGATCAAATCCCGGTCGATGGACGACACGCCTTCTGCGGTATTGATGAGCGTGGGCCAGAGCGAACATAAGGTGACGGTGATGGCTGAGGTCAGGAACGATTTTTCAAACCACGAGTCGCTGGTGGTCACATAGACTGAGCTGACAATCAAGGTAACGATAGGTAGCCACGCCAAAGGCGATACCGGTTTAAAAATTTGAATCAAAGGATTCAGCGCGGTGTTGATGATAGGGTTCATGCCACATAAAATCCCCAGTGGTACAGCCACTAACGTGGCTATCAAAAAACCGGTAAAGACGGTGAGCAAACTGGTGCAAATTTGGTCTAAATACGTCACAGACCCCCGATAAGGACGCTGTTTTATGTCTGCACTAGGGTTTTGCGCCAATAACTGTTGGTTACGCTCCTGTTGCCGCTGGTAAAAATCATGGGCTTTTTGCTGCTCGGTGTAATAACCGTCCCATAAACCTTGCGCCTGTTGCCACACAGCGGCAGGGCCGGGGATTACCCCTAGGCTGGTATTAACTTTTGCGGCGGAAAAATGCCATATCGCCAGAAATAGCATAAATGCAATAATCGGCACCCCCATCATCAACCATAAATCACGCAGTTGTTGGCTTGGGTTTTCGCCCATTGCCAGCTTGACAAAGGGTATAAACCAATTAAGCCCAGTGATGTCAAAAAATTTTATCAGCTGCTCACCCATGATAATTCCTTGTATTTTTTTTAAATTAAAGCATTGTTAAGCTAGGTTGGTAGTCGCTTTGCTAATCGGTGATTGTTCCGCCCACTACTTTTTGATTGGCTTTCAGGCCAATTTTAAATTGGTTTAAATAATCGTTGGGTTTGCTGCCATCATAGATAATATGGTCTATAAAATCGGCTTGTGGCGGTTTCATGCCGGTTTCGCTGTCGGCCGGAAAATCGCTGGCTTTAGCCTTGCCTTCGGCAATCAGTTCTTTTGCAGCGGCCTTATAAAGGTCTGGGCGGTATACTTTTTTTGCTGTTTCCATAAACCAGGCATCGGTTTTGGCTTCGTTGATTTGTCCCCAGCGGCGCATTTGCGTCAAATACCAGATAGCATCACTGTAGTAGGGATAGGTGGCGTTATAACGGAAGAATACGTTGAAATCCGGCAGGGCGCGCTTATCACCTTTTTCGTATTCAAACGTACCGGTCATGCTATTGGCGATCACCTCGGCATCAGCCCCCACATATTGGGTTTGCGACAATATTTCCACCGCTTCGGGGCGGTTTTTATTGTTGTCGGCATCCAGCCACATGGCGGCCCGTATCAACGCTTTGATAACGGCTTTATGGGTATTGGGGTTTTTATCTGCCCATGCTTTGCTGACACCGAACACTTTTTCGGGGTTGTTTTTCCAAATTTCATAATCACTGATGACGGGTACGCCAATACCTTTGAACACAGCCTGTTGATTCCACGGCTCACCGACGCAATAGCCCAAAATAGTCCCAGCATCCAGGGTGGCGGGCATTTGTGGCGGCGGGGTGACAGACAACACCGCTTCTGCATCAATAGTGCCGGTGGTGTCTTGCGGCGGCGCGTAAAAACCCGGCTTAATACCACCAGCCGCTAGCCAATAACGTAGCTCGTAATTATGGGTGGATACCGGAAACACCATGCCCATATTAAAAGGCTTGCCTTCTTTTTGGTACTTATCTACGATAGGTTTCAGATAATCCGCTGTAATGGGATGCTTGGGCTTGCCGCCTTCTATTGGTATGTTAGCTTTCATTTGTTTCCAAATATCATTGGAAACAGTGATGGCATTGCCGTTTAAATCCATACTAAAAGCGGTGATAATGTCTGCTTTGGTGCCAAAGCCAATGGTCGCCCCCAAGGGTTGCCCCGCCAGCATGTGCGCGCCATCCAATTCCCCGTTAATGACCCTATCCAACAACACTTTCCAATTCGCCTGTGCCTCCAATTGCACCGATAAGCCTTCGTCTTCAAAAAAGCCTTTTTCATAGGCGACGGCTAAAGGTGCCATATCAGTCAATTTAATAAATCCAAATTTAAGGCTTTCGGTTTCCAAATTGGCGGCTGCTTGGGCGTGGGGGGCAACACCTAAAGCTGTGATAATGGATACAGAAAAACTGATGGCAAAGCGTTGATAGGGTCTTATTATTTTGATTTTCATTAGTTATTTCCTAGTAAGCGATTAAAATATAAAAATTTAGGCATAAAAAAAGGCATCGAAAAACAACCCTACAATGGTTGCTTTATCGACGCCTTTGTCATTTTGCTCGGCAGTGAGCTTAAGAAATTGATCCCCTCTTCGGAATCCTAAAAATAATGAAGCATAAATTGAGCCATAATTTATATGTTGCTGAAAAAAATTAATTATTTGTTATAAGACAATGTGTTATTAGTATTCTGTGTCGATATGAAGCCATTGCGGGCGATATTCTTGTCTTGTTGATAGTGGTTTTGCTATTTAATTGTGCAAAACCGCCCTGATTTTGCACCAAAATTAATCATTGTTTGCAAGTCTGCCCGCGTGGGCATTATCAGCAGTTACCACGCACCTGCCGCGGATGCTGACCGCCGTGCGTTTACACTGTACCCTCTGGGGCATAAAGGGCATAGAAAACCAGCTACATGGGGTGCTGGACATGTCTTTTAGTGAAGACCAGGGCAAATATTGGCGCGGAGTCACACCATTTATAACTTCAAGTATAACTTCAAGCAATTGTATGCGTGATGCGATTGCCCTGCACCAACAGGTTATTTGTCTGGACAATAAGGTGGTGTTTGCGGTATTTTTGGCAAAAAAATCATTATCGATGCCAGTAGGACAAAACCCATTTGAACTTTAAAATTTTTGCTTGGCGTTATCCGAAACCTTTCGATCCACCATTAGAGGCGCTTTACCAAACTTTCTATTGCGAACAGTTTTTTAAACCCATCAGGCTGTCAGTATTGATTGGCTCAATCATTTTTTTTGCCTTTAGCCTCACTGATCTACTGGATTTAGATATTGCCCCTTACGCTTGGCTGGTGCGTTTACCGATTAGCTTAGCAGGCTTGGCGCTATGGTTTTATATGGGCAAACACCAAAACCAAGCCCGCCCCCAGATTGTGCCGATCGCGTTTTGGGCGGCGGCAATTGCCATGGGCGGCTTGCTCGCCTTACTGTTAATAGCCCGCAACACTCAATACATGGCTGGCTATCAAACGGGTGTACTCATCCTTTTTGCTTATATCTTTGGCCCATTACACGTCCCTATTGTTCCCGCCACCCTGCTCTGCATCACAGCCACGCTCATTTTATTGCTGCTAGGGCTCGATCTAGCCGTACCTGTTGGCGACTTATTGGAAGCAACCTTCGAACTGCTAATCATGGGCGTTGTGGGGGCTTATTTAGGCTGGCAGCTGGAAGCCTTTTCGCGGCAATCTTTTTTAGACCAAAGAACCGCGCACAGCAAGCATTTGCTGGCCGAACAAGCCGTACAGGACAAGACCGAACTGCTCAGAAATGCCAGCCATAACTTAAGCCAACCGATACAGGCCTTATCCAGCTACACATCAACCCTTGAAGATGCCTTGGCTAAGGGCAATCTGCCACTGGCCCACCACGCAACCGCCAAACTGGCTGGATCGGTTGACTTGTTAATTGACTCATTCCAGCACATGTTGAACCTTTCGGTGATTGATAGCGGCACTTACCAACCGCAAATCGCCCCTATAGCCATCAACCGAACCTTGAGCAAAATCGGGCAACAGCACTCAGCCCATGCCGATAACAAAGGCCTACGGCTAAAAATTATCCTGCGTGAAAAACCGCCGCTAACTGTTTGCTCTGACGAATCGGTATTGGTGCAGGTGTTGGGCAACTTGGTTGACAACGCCATCAAGTATTCACAGCAAGGCTGGGTGTTGGTCAACACCAGCAAACGACCCAACAATACCTTACGGCTGCATATTGTTGACACGGGGCGGGGCATTGGTTTGGCGTATGTTGATAAAGCGGTAAAAACCTTACCCGACCACAAGCTGGGCTTTTACTCGCGGGAATACATGGGCAGCCATTTTTACTTGGATATGCCGGTAGCGACCGCCGCCATTGGCAACGC